>CAZCHB010000005.1:9541-23419 GCA_964498235.1 uncultured Planctomycetales bacterium | reverse complement strand
CAACCCCAATGCCGTTATCGACGCTATAGAGCATATCCGAGGGAGCGCTGGCATCGGTCGTGTTATTTAAACTGCCCTTCACATCCGCTCCAAGATTGAGGTACACATTTGCCACAGCACCTTGCACATAACTAATCGAATCAACCAAACCGTCCCCATTAATGTCAAAAAACCGGTTCGACGCATTTTCCAAATTGAAAAAAGGTATCTGCCAATTATTATTATCGATAAACCCATTGCCCGTATTGATATAAATCTGCCCCGACTTATTCTGCCACGATGCCTGGCGCACTATATCTGGAAGCCCATCGGCATTGATGTCCGCAAATGTAAAATTGATGTAATAATCCGACACCGGCATTGAGGATGTCCATTGGCCGATTTCATCTTTTACGAACGTGTTGCCTGTATTGATATACACTTCACTGCGCTCGCTTGCCACCCCTTTGACCACATCGCTTAACCCGTCCCCGTTGATGTCAACTAACATGCAATTCTTGCTAAAATTACACAACATGTTAGGAACATTAAAAGAAATTTCCTGCCAGCCTGTCTTTGTTTTATCGATACTTTTGATATTCGTATACACATGCGAATCACCACTGCCGCCAGTAACCATATCCACATAGCCGTCTCCATTAAAGTCAGCAAAACCAACCGAACTCTCCGACGCTTTTGACCTTTCTGTTAAGAACGCATAACTGCCAGAGGTCACCGCAGCCGTCCTCTCCTGCTCGGCAAAAAATACATTAGAGGGAAAAATAAAACTATTTTCTTTATTCCAAATCCCTTCGCTATTTAAGATTAATTGGGACGTGCTAACAGGCTTGTTTAGCTTATTGTCAAATAAACTATTAAATTGAAAATGATCATTGACCCTCGAAGAATTAACCGTCGTCACCCGCTTTACCTGACTATATGTGTCCGTCAAATACCCACTGGCTGTTAAATATGTATTATCTATCAATGCCTGATAAAACCCCGTCGGGGCTTCGTTTTGAATTAACTCTTCTTCCGTCAAAAATGGGCTTTCTTTAAAACGTTGGATAAGGTCTGGATACCCGTTGCCGTCAATATCAATAATCCTGACTCCCCTCTCATCGTTAATATCCCGGACTATCCGGCCTTGCTGATTAAAATACTCAAGATTACAGCCATATCGCCCGCAACTAAGACGAGGCATTGGCTTATCAGAGAGTATCGGCGTATCATTTTTACAATAATTCTGAAAAACAGGGCCTTGCTTTACCCCTGCATTATTATCTAACACCCATGACTTATTTTTATCTGATAGATAGACCTGCCAGTCTTCATTGCGGGCTAGACAATTACGACTTGTGCTAACAAAATCTGTATACCCATCCCCATTGATATCAACCGTCTGGACTCCCGTAGGAACAATTTGGCCGTTACCTCCATTGGCCGCAAACGGCAGATTAGGCAGGACATAACTGGTATCCGGCTGGAATATCTTATTGTGCTCTGTCCCAATCGTCGTGTAATTAAAGGTGACTGCCGGCATGCCGCTTGCCCCATCTGCACCCAGCTTTTGAATTGACTGCAGTAAATCCCTGGCCGTATCCGGGCTTGCCTTGTAATTAAACAGATACTTATGTTGCAGTTCTTCGCTCCCATTATTGAAATTCACAACCGAAACTGTAACCGATGATAATATCCTGTCATATACCACCTTAAACCCGGCAGAATAGGAGACCATCTTCTGCCTGGCATCTTGGTAATTAAAACGGACAACGCCCACATCAGCGCTCCTGACTGTCGTGCCGTCCATATTGCTGGAATATTTAAGCAAGTAGGGATAAATCTGGTTTGAATCATCTTGATAGATGACCCACATGATATTGCCATTAAGGTCTTGTACCTTATATAGCGGCCAACGGAATATACGTGCTGGGTTGGCGGGATCTGTGACGCCGGGCCTTTCATCACGCCCGTAATAATATTTAATCCCCTTCTTGTCCGTCACAAGCCAGGTATTGGATAATTTTTCTATCTTGGCAAAGGAGCCTTCGATTTCCGTACGGTAGTAACCGGCTGTGCTGTCGTAGATTAGGTCAACCCCATTTAACTGATAGGTATCGCTTGAGTCGTACTTAGGCGGGCCTTTCTTAAGCGAGCGGGTGATGCCCCCTAAATCCAGGTTCCAACCCACCCCGGCATTGCCTAGGCCTCGACTGCCTGAACTATAAACTAAATTAAGATTGGGTTCTATCCCCCCTCGGCCGGGAGGCGTATCAATATGGAAAGACAAATTGGCTGACCCGCTGGATGGGTCAACTTGGATATTATTGGCTTGTAGATTATTGGAAAATCCTGAAAGTTGAGCGAGGCTTGGCGTGCTTGCACTTATTATCCCTAACACAGCAATAAGACTTAGCAATCGCTTTTGCATATGTACTCCTTGAAAAGATTGTTATCGTTCTAAAAACATCCAAGGGAATAATGTAGGAATAATAGACAAAGGATAGCATGTGAAAATGGCATTGTCCAATTAAATGACGACGCGATGCGAATAACAACTCTAAATCAAACAAAATGTATTATTTATACTTTGTCTTAGTGCGCAGGTAAAAAACAGATAAGACGATAAGATATGCCAAAATGCCGCAAAGAATACCAACAACGATATACCCGACAAATAAGGGCTTTAGAATGTTCATTAACGAGACATCCAAGAGCGATTTCCAGGTGAAATTAAGCATTAACTCTTTGGTCTGATCCATTATTGACTGCCATTGAACACCTAAAATCATCGAACCAATCTTAAGTGATAGGACAAAGGTGACGATTGAAAGCCACGCATTAGTTAATACACATCCCAACATCGTTGCTGGTTTATTAAGCCTGAAAATAAAGGCCGCACCAATAGCCGCGATCAATCCTGTGCCGGGAAGAATGCCTAGAAAAACACCCACACCAAAGCCCAAAGCAATACGCGCGGGCGTATCATCCACGTTCACTAATTGCTTATATAAATCTATGAAATAATTCTTAATCTTTTCGATCATTTAATTAAATTTAAAATGCACAAAAACCCTGCCGAAGTTTTTGTCATCTTTTTCCAAGCGATGGTATTGGGATTTGATATGTTTTTGTTCAAGAAAGCGGATGACGCTTTTCTTTAGCTGGCCGCTGCCCTTACCGGGGATGATTTCCACCAAGCTGATGCGTTTCTCAAGCGCTTCTTCAATAATACGGTTAAGCTCAGCGTCGATAGCCTTACCTTTATTAAAAATATCGTGGAGATCCAGTTTTAATTTAGCCATTAGACCCTGATCGGCATCACAACAAAGGGAATGCCGTGATTATAAAGCCTGCGCTGGAGCGCAAAAACCGTGTAGTTATGCAGCCACTTGGTGAAAAATGTTTCTTTTTCAAAGACAACCTGGCCGCCAAAGAAAACTACGCCGGGAAATTTCTTCATGATGTCTAAACTAATTTTTTCAACTTCACTGATTACATCAATCCCTGTTGAAGTATAACTTTCAGCATAAAACCCTTCGGACTGCATATAATTCACATAACGTTTATTCTCGGCGTCGATCTTTAACTGCAGGGCCTTGACTTCATCATGCCCTTTGAAATTTCCCGCGTCAATAACCCCTATCTGAACAAAAACATAATTCTTGAACTGTCCGCCGAATAAGCGCACCACATTAAATAACGTGTGCAGGCCAAGCCCATTAAATCCATTAACAACCAGCACCGCTGTTTTTGCGCCAGGATCCATGGCCGAAGGAGCGTTGGAAACTATATCGACCGACGGGCCTACCGTCTCAATCAGCGGATTTAAACGTTTTAATTGTTTCGCGGTGGCTAAATAATGCCGTTTGATTGCCACGGCTAATACAACCAGCGAACCCGTGACTAATAAGGTGATCCATCCGCCTTCATGAAATTTAATAATCGTCACTGAAATGAGAATAAAGGTCGTCGATATCAACCCGAAACCGCTGATCGCCATCTTCTGCTTCCACTTTACATTCTCAAGACGTGTCTGCCACCAATGGCGCACCATACCAAGCTGGGAGAGACAAAAAGTAATAAAAACGTTAATGGAATACAAAACAACTAGCAGTTTAACCGACCCATGGGAAAGGATAATCGTCACTAATGCTGCAGCCCCCATTAATAAAATTCCTTTTTGAGTGACCAAACGGTCGCTTAAGGCCGCAAATTTCGAAGGAAACCACCGGTCAATAGCCATGCTTGAAAGAACCCTTGGCCCTCCAACAAATCCTGTTTGGGCAGCGACAAATAAAAGCATAGCCTCGGAAATCAAGCTGACAACCACAAAAACATGTCCCCATACGCCCCAATTTTGAGAAATACTGGTGAAGACCACGGCATTTAATGTTTTTCCCGGCTGGGAAGTCACATTATAAATCAGATACGCAATCATCAATCCCATGACTGTAAAAGCTAAAGACAAAGACATATATAGCATGGTTCGCTTGCCTGTCTTGACCTTAGGTTCCCGTAATATATAGAGGCCATTGCTGACAGCCTCGATACCCGTATAGGTTCCCGCGCCCAGACTATAAGCCTTGAGCATTAAAAACGCTAATCCCCAAAAACCTATCTCCTTAAATGATGAATCAACATCTGCCTGAATAGCTGTTGCCATTTGGGGGAAATCCCATAAATGGGTCGATACGGAATACACAATCATGAAAAAATGAGTTAGGATAAAAACGAGGAATACCGGAACTAAGGGAAGATTTGTTTCCTTCACACCCCTTAAATTCAGGATAGTCAAAAGTATGACCCCGGCGCAAGCAAAATGAATCTTATACGGATGCCATTCCATGGGAATAAAACTAAACAAGGCATCAGTCCCGCTGGCAACTGATATAGCAATCGTTAATAAATAATCTATCAGCAAAGCACACCCGCACACCATGCCTGTATTAGGAGATAGCAGTTTACTAGCTACCACATATCCGCCGCCGCCTGAAGGAAACACTTCTATGATCAAACTATAACTGGCGCTGATGATAAAGACTGTCAATGCTGTTGCCAAGCCGACAAAAACAGCCAAATGGTAATGCTGACCCAAGGCTAAAAAAGCTTCTTCTGGACCATAACAAGAAGACGACAGCCCATCAGCCCCCAAACCGACCCAGGCAAAAAAAGCGATCAGGGATAATTGATGAAATACCCCGCCTTCTTTAGGGCTAAGCGCCCGACCGATGATCAAGTTCTTTATTTTTTGAAACATCTGACTCTCCCGGCAATTATTGACGCGCGATAAACACTAAAACGAAAATTCCCATCATAATACGGTACACGCCAAATGCAATAAAATTATTTTGCTTAACATATTTGAGCAAAAACTTCACTGAAAATAACGCGACGATAAATGCCGTCACAAAACCAATGCCTAATACACCAAATTCAGCAAACGAAATCGAAGAACTGCTTTTCAAGATATCAAAAACAGCCGCCGCCAACATAGTCGGCACGGCCAAAAGAAAAGAAAACTCAACAATAGTCACACGGGAAATACCAAGACAAAGGCCGCCAATAATGGTAGAAGCTGATCTGGAAACACCAGGAACCACCGCCAGGGATTGGCATAAACCAATAATCAAAGCTTGAACAAAAGAGATTTTCGACAGGCTGTCAACCTTGACGTCGTCTTTCTTATAGGTTTTCTCAAAAATAATCAAGAACACTCCCCCTAATATCAAGGCAATCGCTACAATAAGCACATTGCCCAATAAAAACTGCTTGATTAGTTTATACAAAAGAAACCCTACGATTGCGGTTGGAATAAAAGCTGTCAATACCTTTATCCCTGTCTCCCAATCTAATAAAAACGTCCGCCAATACATTGAAAATACCGCCCCAATAGCGCCTAATTGAATGGCAATCTCAAACGTCTTAAGAAATTCCGTTTGAGGCATTCCCATAAAATGAGAGGCAATGATCATGTGTCCCGTTGATGATACCGGTAAAAACTCTGTCAGACCCTCAACAACCGCTAGAATAACCGTGTGAAGAATATCCATCAATACCTCTCGTTATAATTATTAAGATTAATTGAGCTCAACCACCATCCACGACGCACTGCCTAAAGGCACATTCCCCAGATATGTTCTTGCGCTGGTTAGAATGCGGTCAGGATCACCAATTAATTTAAGCGGAACCGTAATCTCAACTTCATTTGGACTACGTTTAACTTTAACCGCCCCTTGATCAATACGCACAGACTTGTCATAAACTGAATAACTTAAGACGCCCAGATTAACGCTGATCTTCGGCATCATCTTAAAAGGGACATCTTTATTGTAACCAAAAATATAAATAGAGGCTTCAACATTTTCCGCTAAAGGTTTCGATAATTCAATAGAAATAATAAGGTTCTCCCCTTCCCAACGGACAAATCTCCATTCCACACCGACAAAAGCTGTTTTTTCCCGGCTATTTAACTCTTCGGGCAATTCCCCTGCCGAAATAAATAAACTTTTAACCTTAAAAACAGGCGCGTGCTGGTTGGGATGCAAATGGACAACTGGAAAATCACCAAAAATTTCATTTGGACGGATAAAAGATAACAGGTATTTAGGGGTCGACGTATACTGTGATTTATGCGCCTGCAGCGCAGCTTTCTTTAATTCAAATTCCGCAGGAGATAGCCGGTACTGTTTCCATTTAACCGTATTAATTATCGATGCTGGTGGGACCAATGGTTTATCCGGCTTAAAGCCTGCCGGCTTGGGCCATCCTAAATAATGGATCAAATATGGATAAATCTCAACATTATCTTCTATCCCCTCATCCCACACTGCAACCCTTGTAAACAAATAAAAAGCCAAATGATCCCCGTTATGATCGCAAGGATGCGAAACAAAAATCTTGGTCGGCTTAAAATCATGGATAACCGTTCTTAAATCTTTAAGGATCTCTTCACCCTTATATAGCGCCCCGGGCCGAAGTGCCCCTTGGTATGGCACCTTAGACGCCCGTGTTAAAAGCCCCATCAGGGGCGGCCTGTCATTCCAATGCGCATACCAAATATTCATAGTCCCAAAATCCGGATACCCCAAAAATACTAAATCTTTCTCATCTAACCCCAAAACACTTGCTGCAGCCAAGGCCTCATCACGACGGATCAGCCCCATCTTCTTGACTGCACCCGGCATAATCACAGGATGCTTGCGGTATAACAAGAAAGACCATTGATTGCTGTCGCCATAGGTTAAAAAAACAACCTTGACTGGAAGTTTCATTTCAACCGCCCGCAATAAAACTCCACCGGCACCCAATATCTCATCATCCGGATGCGGTGCTAATACCAATATACGGTCATTTGACGACAAGACAAGATCGTCCATGTCTGCATCGTCCGCTTGAGCAAAAGACAAAACCATTCCTATCATGACGGGAATCCATATGAATAATCTAAGAAATTTTTTTAACATATAACACTGAATGATAATGTTCCAAATTATTACCAGCCCAAACGACCATAGGATAACGTTCTTTAACCACAAAATTTAGATATTCAAAGAACCGGCAAGCTTCATGATTACTATCATGAACAGAAGCAGTTATTTCCTCCACTCCTTGAGCCCTTGCGAAATCCAACAACGCAGCAGTCAGCTGACCGCCGATGCGCTGGCCGCGAAAACCCCGTGCAATCCCGATATGCATATGCCCTTGATGACTATGAAATGATTCTTTACGCCACGCAAACAAACGGCGACAATTCTTCAACATACCTAATATAAGATGCCAAGTTTGTCTTTCAAAAAACAAACCGCGCTTAAACCCCTTGATCAGCACTAACGGAAGAATGATAAAAAGCATCACAAGTCCATAACGACGGTTATCAAAACAGCCAAAGACATACCCGACCACACGGCCATCCGCAACTGCGGTAAAGATAGAAGCGGGTTCATAATCCGTATAATACTTAGTCAATAAATCCGCCGCGCATTCCCGATCTGAGAAGAAACGGTCAATAGGCTCCCCACGATCTGCTGTATCAATACAAATCGTCCGAACCGCCTCCCGGTCAAAAGCCGTATAATTGCGGATAAATACATTAGACATAAGTTTTCATTATACGGTACAATACACCCATGTTAAAGGCCTTTTATTGCTTGTTTCTTCTTATCGCTGCCTCCTGCCCGTCCTGGGCCAAGCCCTCCCTTATTGAACAGGCAGAGACGTTAAAACAAAGCTTGGTTGATGTTAAAACAGAATACAACCGCATTGTGCCGACTAAATCAGGAGAGCGCAGCGTGCGTTATGAACGCAATGGCGTTGGCATTATCCTTGATGCATCCGGTATCATCGTCACCAATACCCATACCATAGTTAACGCCCCGCAGATTATTGTGACCCTGAAAAACGGGACTAAACTGGATGCAAAAGTAATTTTTATTTCAAATGGAAGGGATTTCAGTTTTCTTAAAGTAACCCCGCCCTCAAAACTTAAACCCATCACCTGGGCTGATTCTCCCCTCGCCCAAATCGGCGATAACATTATCAGCATCGGCCGTTCAGAATATAATGATAACACTATCCTGGCCGGAAAAATTATCAGCCTCCTGCAAAACAATACCAATGGCATCATTGAAATGATTGAAACAGATCTAAATCTCCATAAAGGAGACAGCGGCGGCCCGATTATTAATAAAAAAGGTCAACTGCTAGGAATGATTATGGCCAAAAATAAGACCCAGGATAAGAAAAGCATTGCGATTGCGTCGGATATTATCCATAAAGAATATTTACAATACAAACAAAGTAATCCATAATATCTTTCATGAATTTTATCCCACCATTCTTACGTAAACCATGGGTCATCTTAGCCGGCATTGCCATCTTGACGATCAGCGCCTCGACCTATATCCGTATGTACCCCTTATGGGGACATATTTGGTCAGAAACTAATGAGCAAGCCGCCTTAAGTGTGGTATTTAATATCAAAAAGAATTTTCTCAACGAGCTACATCAAAAAAATCCTCAGATGAGCTTTGAAGAGGCTGACCGTATCGCAACAGCGCGCATGAACCAAACCCTCCATGACAATAGCGCCCAAGTCCGTAAGGCCATCGAGAAAGTAAACAATGAATTTTATGCCTCTAACAAAACACCCCAGCCTATCTATCTCTTAGAATCCGATCCTTTCTACTTTTATAATCTAACGGAGAATATCTTAACTAAAGGAAAGATAGCAGATACAATCAAGGGCCATGAATATTTCAATCCGCTCATGGGCGCGCCGTTTGGATATTGGCAGCCTCTATCTCTGCATCCCTACGTCGGCCTCTTAATTTATAAAATAGCCCAATTATTTAACCCTCACATCACCCTCATGGCGGCGGTGGCCTTTACTCCCCTTGTCATTACCGCATTTTGTATCGGCGCTTTTACCTGGTGCGCACGTATTTTTGGCCTTAGTTACCCAGCCATCCTATGCGCCAGCTTCTTTTTTTGCATGGCACCTGTCTTTCTTAAACGGTCATCACTAGGCTGGTACGACACCGATCCTTATAATTTATTATTTCCCCTGCTCTTCTTAATTATCTTTTTTAAATCCATTAACAAATCCACCCTCTGGGCCGGCGTCTTATTAGGGCTCACCTTGCTGGCCTTTTCACTAATCTGGCAGGGATGGATATTCCTTTTTTTCATGTCCCTCATTTGTGCCGTCTGTATTAGCGCTCATACATTTTTTATCCAAAAGAATAAAGCGGCCCTTGCAGGGCAAGGTGCATTTATTGGCGCCTCCATTCTAACCCTTGTTACCGCCGGGAGCGCTATTTACGGCTTCGGTAATTTCCTAACTTTTTTTACGCAGGGTGAAGCAGAACTGGCCAAATTTACCGTCAAAGGCATGAATCTTTGGCCAAATCTTTTCCTTGAAGTCGGCGAACTTAAACGCTCAACAATCAAAGATATTATTAATGACACGGGCAATCCATTCTTATTAATCATTGCATTTACAGGGTTATTCCAAGCATTACACCGATCGCTCAAGAATCTAAGAAATGCATTCTTTGTCAAAACGCTTATTTTATGCGCCTTTTTGGCAGTCAGCGTCGTTCTGACATTGAAAGCCCAGCGATTTATCATATTCACACTCCCTCCCCTAGCTTTTTTCTTCGGATTCAGTGTTGACAGTCTTATAAACCGATGCTCCACAAAATATCAAAAGCTATTTGCTGCTCCTTTAGTAACGATTGGGATGCTTCTTATCTGTTGCTTCGGCGCTAATCAAAGTATCCGCACCGTCTTGACACCTATCTTTAATAACACTTGGAACGACGCATTAACAGCCGTTAAGAACGAAACCCCCGCGGACAGCATCATTAACACATGGTGGCCGCCCGGTCATTTTATTAAAGGTATCGCGAAACGCCGAGTCCCATTCGATGGAGCATCTTTAAGTGAAGGCGCGGTCGGCTACTGGATGGCCAATGCTTTACTGAGCACGGATGAAAATAAATCCCGCGGGATATTCCGCATGCTTAATCTAAGCGGTAATCGAGCCGTTGATTTTTTAACCAAACAAGGCTTAAAGACATCTCAAGCTGTGGCCTTAATTCATTTAATCACCGCACAAACAACATCCCAAGCTAAAGAAACCTTAAAACCTTATTTCAATAATGATATTATTACCCAATTACTTGGCTTCACTCACGGCGGAAATCCGCACAGCTATGTTCTGGTGTACAACGAACTCGTTGATGATAATATCGGCCTTGTTTTTACCGCCCATCGAGATTTTGCTAAGATTGAAGCAATTAACGCCAATCCGCAATTATTGGCGTCGGTACCGGCACCTAATTCAAAAGAGTTTATCGATTTTTTATGGAACCTATCAGGCGGCCCCAGTAAATACAGCGACGCCTTATCCCTCATCACTCAAAACGACGATACCTTATCATTTAGCGAGAACGTCAATATTAAAAAAGACATGAGCCTAGCTATTATTTCCTCAATACGTTTCGGCCAAGGCATCCCTAAAAGCATTGTTTATTTAAAAGATGGTCAGCTAATCGAACATGAATTCCCTAACTCCAGCCTTAATTACAGCATTGTCTTAACCACCATTGACGGCCACCCCTCCTGCCGCTTAATGGATACTTTCCTGGCTAAATCTTTGCTTATCAGATTATTTTTCTTTGACGGGTCCGGTTTACAGAATTTCAGAATGATTAAATCCGCGCATGATATGACCAGACGCACGCAAATAAAAATATTTGAATTACTCTGGAATTAGAATCTAATCAATCTGGGAGAGTTTGCCGCGTAGACGGACCTTAACACCAGTCTCAATAGGAGGCGCCGCAGGAGTTAATACAAGCTCCTTTGCTTCTGCTGATTTAACCTCAGAAGTTATTTCTTGATTTTTTTGTGAAACATCGTCGGAAGATACTTCTTCAGAGTAATCTGCTGTATCTAGAACCACCTTACGGTTTTCCCTAATAGCCTGCTCTAAACGTTTTGCATAATCTTCATGACCCATCCCTTTGAGTTGAGTAATGATGTCCATCGCCTTAACACGTTCATTATTTGCAAAATATGACATTCCAAGACCCAAATAAACACTTGGATCCTTATTGACTTTTAAGATGTCTTGAAAATATTTGATAGCAACCTGAGGCCTTGGCTTATACAACAAATAAATCCAAGCTAAAGATAATTTTGTATCCAACATGCTTGGATTAATACGCAACGCTTTAGCAAATACTTTCTCGGCCTTATCAAACCGATTCACTGAATAATACAAACGGCCTAACTGTTCTAATGCCTGAGTATTAGTCGGATCCATATCCGTAGCTGTTTTATAATAATACAAGACTTCTTCAATATCAGCGCCCTTCGCTTTTAACGCAAGGCCAATACCAACATAAGCAGGAGCAAAACGAGGTGAATCTTTGGTAATAGCTTGGTATAGATCAACGGCGCGGTCATAATCTTGCTTACCATAGGCCTCTACCGCCTGTTCATACAGCTCACGGACTGTCTGCGCGTAAAGCCCCGAAGGGATAATAAAGGCTAGAACAAGAAACAAGAAGGAAATTTTCACTGAAGATTTTTCTTACTTAGCAACAGGCTGTTTGCCGACAACAATCTTTTCAATCGTCATCAAGGCTTTTAAATCGTCGCTATCCGCTTTTTTGGAAGAGAAATTAAATTTTAATACCTTCATTAATTCATTAGATGAGTCAACTAAGTGCATGAAAGTTATTACATCCGCTAACATACCTGCGCATTCTAAGTCGGCTTGGTATTTCAAATATTCTTTTTCCTTAGCTCCTTGAGTCGGCGTTACCTTGATTAAAGTCACATTTGATTTCGTTGCCAATATCTCAAGTTTCTTTAGAAAAGCCGCTATAATCTCTTCTTCTGCTGGTAATTCTTTGGTTAAGTATTCTTCAAATATTTTACTTTCCTTTAGAATTTTGTCCTTATACCCCAGAAAATGCAGATCACCCTTAATACTACTCTCTTCTTTAACGATGTCCTGATCAATAGCGGAAAGACGGCTCATTGTAGGACCAATTAAAAGTCTATCAAAAAGGGCAACAATAACAATTACCAATGCGGCGGCAAGAAGTTTTTTTCCGGTATCTGACAAGCTTGAAAGAAATTTTGCTAACACGTATTACTCCTTACCGTCGTTTAATTTTAGAAACACTTCAAAAACAGCAACAACTTTGTTTCCTTCTTTCTTCGTTGAAGTGGATTTCGTCTTGGCATTATTAAATAACGGTGAATCATCCAATGCTTTGACATAAGAAAACACTTGAGACATGGATTGAGAAATGCCCGCTAAAGTTATTGCCCCGTCTTCCTCCATTGAAATTCCAGTCAAATAAATATCATTTGGAGTCACCTTGGATAATTCACGGATAGCATCTAAACTAACCATACGACCTTGCATATACTCCCTAATAATACGTGCCTGCGCCATCTTATCTTGTAATTTTACGACTTCTTCTTTTTGCGATGCGTATTGCTCCCGTAAATTCTTGTTTAGAAAAACATCTTTAAAATAAATCTTACTCATCAACATCCCTCCCAAAAGAAGCATGATGACAAGAGCAGCAATACAGGCGACTGTTGATTCTTTGCTTTGCCGTTCAACCGCGCGCTTAAGTGCAATTTCTTCAGGCATTAAATTAACTTCAGCTTTAGACAACATTACGGCAGGAGCAATAACATCAAGAAAAGAATCATCTGAATAATCTTTTTGAAGCTTATTCTTAACTGAATTGCCTTTAATAAGACTGTAGTACGTCGTAATTTGAACCTTAGCACCGAGGCTTTGCTCGATAACACTTAAGGAAGACTTAACCGCTTCATTATCCGTAGTCACAATAAAAGAAGACGGATCGACATCGATATCTTCACTACTATATGCATCTAAAGATTTTTTGAGCTCATCGGCAATTTTAGAAACACCTTCCTGCTCCATTAGAAATTTAAAACCCATAGGAATACTTCGAGTAAATACAGCGACACCGCGGGCAACAACAATAAAATTAACGCTGTTAATGCTTACATCGATAATACCCAGAGGACTAACATCTTTTTTTAAGTTTAAACCTTTTGCATAAAAACGCGCTTCACCCTCAGGTGCAAATAAGAATTTATCAGGAACTAAACCGCATTTTTCTAAAACATTTAAACGGTCTTTGACCACATTACGATGAGCAATAACTAATAATAATTTTGTTTTTTCTTACTTTAACTTTTTTAAAATCAATAATTTATAAAACAATTACATTTTAAAAAAATAATGAAAAAAAATAATTTTCTATCAATTAAAAATCGATAATATTCTGCAAACTAATATCAAAACAAAATTAAAATTTGGTCTACCATAATAAA
>CAZCHB010000005.1:0-9531 GCA_964498235.1 uncultured Planctomycetales bacterium | reverse complement strand
GAATACGGGGTATGGCGGCTTGCCTGCAAATTAATAATAGATTTAATTTCATTAGGATCAGAGGATGGAACTTCGATATTCTTGGAAGTGGCCGCGCTTGAGGGGATAACGCAGACAACAGACGCTTTACGATCGAAACCATTTAACAAAGTTTTTAATACCTTAGCAAGCTCATCCACAGATGTTGAATCAACAGCAGAAGCACGTGCCACCTTTTCAACAGCCCCGGATGAACCAACCTGGGCAACCTTGACAACAGATTCATTTATTGAAATACTTAAATAACGTTTATTGGCACCGAACATGTTCACCTTTTCGTTTATATTTATTTCTATTATAACGAAAAATCAAACCATAACCATTAGAAAAATAATTATTTTTATCGCCAATACAAAATTTTATTCTCCCTCGCTGAAAAGACAGAGCGGGCATTTTTAAACCAAGAACTACGTTTTATAGACCCTTGAATATTTATGGAAAAATAAAAAGAAATAACGCTTAACAAGACATGGATATTAAAAGCGACAAAAGACCAGGCTTCTTTCGGCTTTAAATTCTCAACGGCATTAAGCTCAGCAGCGATATCAAAAGTCTTTGTAAAAACAAGGTCATCACCCGTCGCCTCAACGCCGTCCTTTCCCCTACGGGCAGTCAATATCTTTGCAATCAATTCATCATCAACGCCTATAGCAAATAAAACTTCGGCAGGCGCTGTGTTAATATTAATTCTGCCGTCGCCGTAGATAGTCACATACGGCAAAATGCGCTCAACATTGTCTTTCGTCATCCCTTTGACTAACAAAAGCTCGTCTAAAATTTCATAATCACCATCTTTTTTCTTATAAGGAAATTGCAAGTTTGCGTAATACTCGTCGCTAAAGAAGCCTGCGGCCTGACTTGAGCCAACTTTCCGCCAATCAAGAATAGATTCAGCCATCAGCCTCGCATCGTCAGCTCTTAAGCCCAAAACCTTAACTAAAAGACGGTTAAGCGTGATAACGCTTGCGGTATTAATATTAATCTTACGTTCCTCATCAATAACACCAAAAAGCAAAACATTCGCATTACCGTCACGGGAAACATAGCTAATCTGAGCACGGTCCTCACCCAAAGCAATCTCTGAAAAAACTGAGACGTTATTATGCAATCTGCTTTTAACATCAACATTATATAGATATTCGCTCTTCTCCAACTGCAAACGAATATAGGCCTTAGCCGTAGCCGCGGCCGCGTCTAACACGTATTTCATACGCGCACGCTCATCCAACTTCTTTAACAGTAAAACTTTCTGCCCTATACCTGACGCAACCCCAACAGCCAATACAGTCAGAAACGCCAAAACCCACAGACTAAATACTAAAATAAAACCTCGACGATTATCACTTAAACCATTACAGCACATCTTATCCTCCGGCAGGAATTGGAATAAACCGATTTAACCGCTGATCCGCTTCTTGCCCCTTCATCCTGATCTGTAAAATAATCCCTGCGGGAATCTTGCCATCCGCCCGCGGCAATGACACGAAATTCCTATCACCGTAAAAATAATACCGAAAGACTGCTTCTTCAATATTTGAAGCAATAACCTGATCCTGCCCCCATTGTTTCTTAAGCGCCTGCCCATAATTCGCCTGCCGCCTGATAATCTTACCTTCAGCAGGATCAAATCGATACTCAACAGCACCAATCTGATCAACAATCCCCTCACCGCTGCGACTGCTCTTTCTATCAGCGGGAGTTAAAACAATCGCAGGAAAAGCCATGCGCATTTCTGTTCCTGAGAATAAAATATTCCCAACTGGTATAATCAAACGGATATCATCAGATATTTTCTCCAGCGCAATCGCCGTATCACCCTGATGATCTAAAACAACACCCTTGGCCCAAAGCTTTAAACCGTTATTAAAGGCGCTAAATACAGCAGCCCCAACGCTAGCTATTAATACCGCCACCAGAATCATTTCCATCAGAGTAAAACCTTTAGATGATTTTCTAATCATAACGCCAAGACCGCCATGCGAGCCATTTTCGTTGTACGCCCAGACTCAGCCCAGACCACGCCCACTTTCAACTGGAATAACCCGTCGTAACCATCAACAGGTAGAAAATCAATGTTATACGCAAATTTAACTTGCTGATGATTGATTTCTTTATTCACAACCGATGATCCGGTTGCGGCAGATAAATCCGCCGTTTCATGAAAGACGCGTGAAATATCTGCAATCTTTTCATCGATCAATTCATTCGCATACATGCGCATTGATAGACGGGATAAGTAATCAACACAAAGGAAAAATGTTCTATAAATGGTTATGATACCAGCGGAGAGAATGACCAAGGTGATCATTACTTCAATGAAAGTAAAACCAGAACGGCTATTGCCAGTTGGTGATGTCATCCTTATCGGAAGCTTCATCTTTACCCTTTGAAGAAAGGTCGTAATCTGAGCGATGATCTCCCGGAGAAACATACACATAGCTTCTTCCCCAAGGATCAAGCGCGTCTTTCTCAACATAGGGACCGTTCCAATTTTGAGGAATAGGATTGGTGGTAGGTTTGACCCGCAGCGCGACAAGCCCTTGCTGGGTTGATGGGAACATGCCATTATCTAATTCATACAATTTAAGCGCCGTCGCAATATTCGCGTCAATATCAGACTTCGCCACCTTAATCTTTGCTTGGTCCCCACGGCCAGCCAAACGAGGAACAATCATCGCGGCTAAAGCACCAATAATAACAACAACAAGCAAAATCTCAACCAGCGTAAAACCTTTCTTAATCGTCTTTAAAATCATATGCCCCCCTCATTGAACCACATACCTAAACCACTTCTCTTGAAGATTATCCATTGATACAATCATCGGAAAGTACGCTTGCTTTAAAGCCTCTTCAAATAATTGACCATCTCTTAAAAAACGGCATAATTTTGCAAATAAATCCTTACCATAAGTTTTAATCAAAAAATCAATAATGTAAAGACTTTCCGCATAAAATATTTGCACATCCATTTCATTAACCTGTCCGCGTACAGAGAAATCAGCCAGCAACGATAAGGGAATCGTCTTATTATTTAAAATGAGCGCTGATAAAATCTTCTTATTTTCTTCATCATCCCGCGGTTCGTCTCATTGCGCTACTCCTTCATCAAACCACAACGGAATCATTCTCTTTGGCCCAATATAATCATGCAAAATAAGATGACTTATCTCATGCGGCAATATAGCCTCAACAAAATTATCTTGGCCCTGAAAACTGACAATCATGCGTAATGGCATCGGAGAAAAATGACTAAAAGATAATCCTTTAGACCATGCGGGCTGACCCGTCGACGCAACATAAGCCTCCTGGGTAGAATAATAAACTATCTTAACCCGCTCATCCCAAGTCCAAAAATTCCTATAGCGCGCATAACCAATACGTTCCGCAATCTTGCTGTAGGATTCTTCCGCCTTACGCAGGATTATCCTTGGCATTTCACCGCTATCTGCTATTGGATAATAAATCTCAAAATGGACATCCTTAATAATCTTCCAGTCTTTAGTATTAAGTTCTATTCCGGCCGCTTGGGCATTAGATGAGAACAAAACAACGGTAAATAAAAAGAATAATTTCCACATTAACGCGCCATGATATCCATCGAGAAAATCGGCAAGAGCATCGCAAAGACAATAAACCCAACCACCAACCCCACCCCTAGGATCATCATCGGCTCAATCAGGGTCGTCATAACCTTAACAGCCTCATTCACGTCAGACTCACATGACTCTGCGATATCTTTTAGCGCATCATTTAGAGCGCCGCTTTCCTCAGCAATTGATAGTATCTGAGTAAATATTTCCGGCAAATACTGTGACTTACGCAAACAGCCCGCTAAATTTTCACCAGCGTTCAAACCTTGCGCGCACTGAAGCATATCCACCCTTAGCTGGGGATTATAAATCGTAGGCGCTGACACTTCAATGGATCGCACCAAGCTCAAGCCGCTGTCTAACAATAAATATACCGTCCGGCTAAAACGTGCTATATCAGCTTTTAGAACCAATTCTCGAATATAGGGTATCTTTAATAGCCAATACCCCATCATAATCTTTCCGATGGAACTTTTTCGCCAACGGTTGAATAATACCAATAGCAATAAAACTGTAACACCAAGAATAATCCAATGCTCACGAAAAAAGTGACTAACCTTCATAACAATCAACGTCGGTAATGGCAGCTGCTCTCCCGTTGCAGCAAATATCGCGGAAATCTTAGGCAATACAAATGTTAGAATAAAAAATATCGCGCCAGCCCCTACACTTAACATAACCAAAGGATACACCATAGCTGATGTTACCTTAGACGACATCTCATCCTGACGTTTCTGAAAATCAGCAATGTCTGCCAAAACCTCTTTTAGATGGCCCATCTCTTCGCCAACTCGAATCATCGCCACATAGAGCGCTGAAAAAACATCAGGGTAATCCGATAAGCATGATGAAAATGCACGTCCCGTCTTCACACCGATTGCAGTATCCCCAAGCACCTTAGCAAAATACCGATTCTTCGTTTGAGCGGCAATAACTTCCAGTGCCTTGAGCAATGCTACCCCTGACTTAATCAGCCCGCCAAGCTGTTTGGTAAATAAATATAATTCTTTAGGCTTAATTCTGGAAGCGCGTATATTGCTAACTAATACCCCCTCGCTATTAGCTTCTTCAATAGAAACCGGAACAAGTCCCTGGGCAATAAGCATTTCCATAGCTTCCTCTTGATTGCCCGCGCTGATACGATTTGTAACTGTACGAGCAGCAGCATCCTTGGCTTTATAGATAAATGAAGGCATAATTATATATGCTGCAGTAATGTGGAAGGATCATCTTTAGCGGTCACATACATGACTTCAGCTGCAGTAGTGACCCCAGCCACAACACACTGCCAGCCATTTTGACGTAGTGTTTTCATCCCATTGCGAATAGCTTGACTTTTTAATTGTTCAATACGCGGCTTACCGCTTAACAGTGCCCGGACATCCTCTGTCATTTCGAATATTTCATAAATAGCCGTCCGCCCATAAAATCCAGTCCTATTACATTGATCACAGCCCTTCCCTTTAAAAAATGGAATCCTTATATCAAATAATCCTAACGAATGCTGAATCTCCCTCTTGACTAGCTCCGGAACATCATGATCCTCCTGTTTGCACTGAGGACAGATTAAACGGATCAAACGCTGAGCAACAAATGCTTCTACTGAAGATGATACTAAATACGGCTCAACACCCATGTCAATTAGACGTGTAATTCCACTAGCGGCATCATTTGTATGGAGGGTTGAAAAAACCAAATGCCCGGTTAAGGCCGTGCGGATGGCAATTTCTGCTGTTTCTAAATCACGAACTTCCCCCACCATGATAATATCCGGATCATGCCGTAAAATACTGCGCAGCCCTTCGGCAAAGGTAAAATGAAGCTTGGAATTAATTTGAATCTGCGTAATCCCCTCCATCTCATACTCAATAGGATCTTCAATGGTAATTATCTTTGCAGCATCTTTATTTAATTCATGCAGGCAGGCATAAAGCGTAGTTGTTTTTCCGCTTCCCGTTGGGCCGGTTACAAAAATAATCCCATGCGGCTGCTGGATCAAGTTTCGAAATTTAGCCGCGTTATATTCATTCAATCCCAAACTTTCCAAATTATTACGCATATTCTTAGTCGGTAAAAGACGGATAACCATGCTCTCACCACGGGGCGTCGGGATTGTCGATACCCGTAAATCCAAATCCTGATCGTTAGTACGTACCACCGCACTGCCATCCTGCGGCAGCCTTTTTTCCGTGATACTTAGGTTAGACATGATCTTTATGCGCGATAAAATAGGCAATAAAAAATGTTTGGCCTCCGGCGGCAGGTTTGCATCGACTAAATCACCGTCAATACGGTAACGCAAACGTACCTTGTCCCGATATGGTTCTAAATGAATATCCGTAGCTTCAAATATAATTTGATTTACCAATTTAGCAACAGAAGGATCTTCACTCTTTTTTTCAATGTCCTCAACCCAAGCCTGCGTGTATTCCTGCTGTTTAGCCCTCTGGGGTTCCTTCGTTAATATTTGATCAATGGTATCTGAAGCTAAACCATAATACTTTCTCAATGCGTCATTAATGTCAGATTTTAGACTAAGCACTACTCTAGGCTCTACGCCCAAATACACCCTTAAATCATCCTGAACACGTACATCCATGGGAGATGAGACGGCAACTGTGAGAGTATTACCATCTAAAGAAATAGGCATGAATTCATAATAAAAAGCAAATTTAACGGGAACCCGTTCAATAACATGGGAGGGAACATCAATTTGTTTTAAATCAACTACATCAAGCTTTAAAACCTTGGCAAGGGCATCAATAATCTCCCTGTCCGTAAAAATACCATTAGCAATTAAATGCGCGTTAAGATTATGCTTAAGCTGTTTAGCAGACTGCACATACTGCGACGCTTCGGCATCGTTTAATAGGCCGGATTTGACAAGAACATCAACGAGGACTTTATTAGAGTTTGGTTTATACATTCTTTAATAATCTTTGCCATGGTAATTATAACTTTGGTGCTTTACCTATCATATAAAAATCTTGCGACTCCATATGGTCATAATCACCGCGTAAAATCCGTTCGCACCCGACAATATTATCTTCCAATTTAACATACTCACCTTTTTTGCCTGTAAAGACCTCAGAAACTGCAAAAGGCTGTGTCATAAAATTGTATAACTTCTCCGCACGCTTATATATCTTCTGATCATCCTTACTTAATTCCTCAAGACCAATAACCGCAACAATCCGTTTTAAAGAATTATGCTTGTTAAAATGCTGAATAACTTCCTGAGAAATTTCATAATGACGACGGCCAACGACGTTGGTATCAAGGTTGGTACACGAAGACTGCAATGGATCAATAGCCGGGTACATCCCACGCTGGACTAGGTCGCGAGACAAAACAATAACACCATCAAGCGTAGCGAAAATAGAAACGACCGCAGGGTCAGTCATATCATCAGCAGGAACATAGACAGCCTGCATAGCAGTGATTGATCCGCCGCCTTCCACGGAACGGATACGCTCCTGAACCAAGTTAACCTCTGACGCTAAGGTTGGTTGATATCCAGTTTCCGCCGGAACACGGCCAAGCAAGGTAGACACTTCCTGACCGCCTTGAATAAAACGATATAAATTATCCATAAACAAAAGAACGTCTTTATTTTTTGCCAAAAGATACTCAGCCATGGTCAACCCCGCGTTAACAACTTCTGCACGGGCACCGGGCGGCTGATCCATCTGCCCGAACGCCAGCATAACCTTTGACAACAAATTACTTTCTTTTAATTCATAAAAAAGCTCATTGCCTTCACGGATACGCTCACCAATACCGGTAAATACGCAAGCTCCCCCGTGAGCCTTAACGATATTATTAATGAGCTCCAAAATAACGACTGTTTTCCCGCAACCAGCTCCTCCAAGTACTCCCGTCTTACTTCCCTTGATCATTGGATACAGAAGATCAATATATTTAATCCCTGTTTCTAATAACTCCGGGATTTCCCTTCCTTTTTTCTTTAAATCAAAGGTGACCTGCTTAACAGCCTGACGAATAGGAACTGTCGTCGGACAATCATAAGGTCCGGCATTATCTAACGGCCGGCCTGAAGCATCCATAACACGCCCGAAACATCCATCACCAATCGGAATAGCAATGGGCTCCTTCATATTAGTACAAGGCGCTCCAAGCTGAAGATTCAATGTCTCAGACAAAGAAATACAGCGCACCAAACCAGGGCCTAAATGTTCAGCTGTTTGCAAAACAATGCGTTTTCCATCGAGGGAAAATGTTTCAATACAATCATACACCGCAGGCGCCTCTTCCTCTTCAGGAAAACGGATATCAACAACAGGTCCTTGCACCGCCGCTACGCGTCCAGTATTCTTTATCACATTAGGTTTTGATGTTTTTTGCGCTGCTATATCCATATTAGCTCCTATATCAAATTCAATGCTACTTTATTGCCATCATTCTAGCAGAGAAAACCTCACGTAAACTCTTATCAATATCACCCCGGCGGGCCTTGCGGTATTTCAATTTAACCGCTTCACGTTCTTTTTTCATCTTTCCTAAGCTATTTTCCAACTGTTGTGTTTGAGCAGAAGCCGCCGCCAAATTCGTATCGAAAAATATTTCATAAATCTTAGACGAAAGCCATAAATCTGCTAAATATCCAGTAATATCAATAGAGTCAGACTCTTCAATAACCTGCTTAAACCTATCCACCGCCTGTGACTGCTGCGGCAATAAGGATTCACAAGGCAATAACTTTATTGCACGCGGCTTAATAACCGTATAATCTTTAGGCCATGGGTATATCGCTACAACACGTCCAATTCGGCCTTCCATAATTTCTTTAACCAAGTACGTTTTTATTTCAAGCGCTACTTCGTACAAACCACGCTCTTCAATATCTTCCCATGACTTTGCTAATTTATGACCCATCCCTTCTAATTTACTGACCCCCTTTTTACCTACTCCAACTAAAATAGCATTCGGATTCTTTTCCAACTCTTCCAGCGTGCGCCCAACCACACGAGAATTCAAATCCCCCACAAATCCTCGCTCTGAAGAAATAACAACAAGAGCGACTTTTGGATTATCATTACTTACCAAGGGATGTTTCACTTCAGAAAAACTAACTAACGAGAAGAAATCAGCGAATGACTCATTAAAACGGTTAAACTTTGTCTTCTGGGCAATAAGGGTATGATACTTCATATCAGCGACATCTTTAAGAACTTGGATCAAATCCACAAGCTCACGAACTTCAGACACTTCGCTTTTTACTTTACTTGCCTTACCCATAGCCGCCTTTTAACGTTAAGTAGTATACTGCTTCTCAATCTTTTGTTTTAATGCCGTTGCCGCTTCGTTAAAAGAGCTTTGCATACTGCCATCCAACAATAAACTTTCAAATTTAAGAATGACACCGCTCAGAATAGTTCTATCAATCTTAGGATTTAATTTTAATTCACGCCCCATTTTTTCTTTAAATACCTTCCCTATATTATCAAGTGAATTTTGATCTAGAGGGTTTGCTGTAATCACATCAGCCACCTTAACATCAGGTCCCAGACGGCTTAAGTCAACAGCTTTGAGCTTATCAACAAATTCAGCAAATAATTGACGATCCAAGGAATCTTTGGCAGCATTAGAAAAAACTTCGCCCAAAATCTTTACGGAATAATCAACAATTTTGACTTCCATATTCTTTTCAATATCACGCCGGATACCTTCTTTTGCATTTTGGGCTTTGATGATAATCTCTTCAGCCTCCACCCGCGCCTTTTGTATTAGTTCATCCTTCATCTTCATGGACTGCTCTTCCAATTCCATGCGCATCTTCTTTTCCATCACATCTAATTCTTTTTGACGGCGCTGAAGCTCAGCATCCGCTTGCTTGATTTTCTGATTTAATTCACCTTCCCGCTGACGAGCAGCTTCCGCA
>CAZCHB010000004.1:0-25027 GCA_964498235.1 uncultured Planctomycetales bacterium | reverse complement strand
CAGCATTACCGCCAGCTCACCTATATTGAATCGGGCCTCGAACCCGACACGCACCAGTTCTTGCTCTTAATAGAGGGAAATTTGAGAGATTTACTGAATAAACACTTTTGATTTATAAACAAGCATTCCGATAACAACGATTATCAGAAGCCTATTTGAACCAAAGTCAATAGAAACAGCCATTCTATAATTTTTAAGCATTAATTGATAGTTGTAGTATTTTTGCTGTGTATCCAACCTTTATAAGCTAACACAAATGCCATTCCGGTTATGCCTAGCGAAAATAGCCACGAATACCATGGAACGTAGTATTCTGCAAAAAAAGCGTATTTTATGGTGAAATACGTGCCCCAAGCCCCCACGTAGGACATGATGTACGTGGACCATGGTGCATAGGCCATGCAACGGTAGGCCGCCAGACCTGCAAGCACGATGAAGTGTATTCCGATCCAAATGAAAGTTCTCCCCATAAAACGACCAAAACCGCCCCAGCCCGGGGCGCTGGGAGCATTTACCGTACTAACTCCCAGAAGCAGAGATAGTAGTCCAAGAACTGCCATTGAGGCCGCCATGAAAATTTTGGCTCCTTTGCGCATAGTTTCTAGCACACGTGGGTGTTTATAAGTATTTCTCTTCCAGCTTTTTTAATAATTCATCCGCCTCGTCGACAATATCAGCCTCCATGAGCTTGAGCGTTTCCATGTCCTGCTTGAAGGTTTTTAGGGCATTTAAGAAACGCTTCACGCTTTGCTGGTGGCGCATTTCACGCTCTTCGTCGGGATCTACCTGCTTGCGTTCTTTGATGATAGCCGTTAAATCTTTACGGACTTCGGAGGCTTCCTTGCCCTTTTCAAAAATATCTTTGCGCAATTTAACATAATCATCGCGGTTTAATTCTTTGCGTTTGCGAGCCAGCCGCAGGACATCAAGCGATTCATAAGAAGGGACAACCGTTGCTTCACGGGATTCACTGAACTCCTTTTTTAAATATGCAGGCTCTTCCTGCTCGACAAAGAAATAGGTCTTGACCAATTTAAGCGCCAGCGGCTTCTTTAATCCCAATTCTTTAACCACATAATCTTCAAACTTTTCATACCCCCAGGCAAAATACATCTTATCGCGCCAGACGGAGTAAAGGCCTTGCCCCAAATGCATCCACGACGTCTTAAACGCCTTGGCGTGGTCAACTAGCTCTTCACGGATGGCCTCCGCTAACACATTGTCTTTATTCATTAATTTACTCCCTAAAATTTAAATCCCCCGTCTTGATTTACGACGAGGGATTTAAATAAGCCATTATACAGGCATCTAATTAATCAAGCTGTTTCTTAAGCGAGTCCCAGGTCTTTTTGCCGACAACGCCGTCAGCATTTAAACCAACGGATTTCTGGAAAGCTATGATGGCGGCCTTTGTTCCCGGGCCAACCTTGCCATCCACCTTACCTGAATAATATCCTGCCGCTTTTAAAGCTTTTTGCACTTTCTCCGCCGTTGTATTGGCGCGGATCAAGACATCATTGCCTGTTGAAGACACCACGGAAGAAGCAACGTCTGATTTTTCTTCCACGTAATTTGATTTGGTTTCCACCTTGCTGGATAAATCCTTAACTTGATACTGCAGGTCAACGATTTCAGCATCCTTCTCTTCAAGTTTCTTTTCTAATTCAACGACTCGCCCTTGCCATTGCTCGCTTTGGGCTTTATTATGCGTTGTCGCGCATCCCGCGACGCCTAAAACCAACAATAACCCTAAAAAGATACGTGTTAACACTGAAGCCTCCTTAAATAAATCTGTCATTTAATCTAAATTTTTATGTATTCTAGCACAATGATGACGTAAGGCTAGAAAAAATGTAAGGATTATCTTTTATTTAAAATCTCTATCAAGACTGAACGGTTATATATTCGATACGGCGCAGGATCTAAAGCAATTAAACGGTTATACTCTTGCAATGCCTGCTTATACTTTCTAGCTCGAAAATAAATATCCGCTTTTTTGCTTAAAATATCAATATCCTCAGGATTGACGGCTAACCATGCGCTGTAATCAGCCAGCGCCTCTTCCTGATGGCCGCTGCGTTCATATAAAACACCCCTTAATTTATAAATGACGTGCAATTGACCATTTAATGCCAATGCTTTGGTAAAATCCGCTATCGCCTTTGCATCTTCTTTCTTAAGCGCCCATAGCACAGCCCGTTGGTAATACCCACCTTCCAAGGCTGGATCAATATGCAGTGCCTGTTCGACATAATCCATCGCATCACTCCACCTGCCTTGCTCCGTATAAATCGAAGCGATATTGATATAGGCCACCGTCATTTCTGGGGCTAGGCTGATCGCTTTTTTATAATTTACCAACGCATCCTCGATCCGTCCGGCATTGAAATACGCCACCCCTAAATTCTGGTAAACACGAGCTTTATTAGGCGATTGCTTAACAGTGTCCTCCCACATCTTAACTGGATCCGCCCACAAGACATTACGCTGCAGCGTCACCAAGGCAAAGATTCCAATAATGGGTGAAAGAATAATGATGAATTGTTTTTTTGATACGGCCACGGCTAACCAGTAACACAAAAACGGAATTATTAATGACAGGCTCAAATATAATTTGTGCTCGGCAATCACATTACCGCGGGGAGGCAATAAATGCGGTAAAATGCTGATAAAAAATAACGCAACAGCCATGGCTAAAGGCCAATAATGACGGCGCGCCCAAACAGCCCAGGCAATCAAAGCGCTTAACAGAAAGAACGATAACAACGTCGATGCCTCCATCAGGGAATGAGACATAGGAAAATCGTAATCCACATTCTGGCCCATAGGAAGGAATATCAATTTTAAGAAAACCACCAGCACGCGCAATTGGGTCAACAGATACGTCCCCGCGGTCAGCACATCCAACCGGTGTGATTGGGAAATAACTTCCTGAAACAATAACGCCTTCACTTGAAATTTGAAGAATAAAACTACAGCAAAAAGCGCGCCGGCAAAAGCAGCCCACACCCACAGCTTAGGTTTTTGCCGGCGAATAAAATAATCCGCCGCCATCCACGCCAATGGAAAGGTCAACCCCGTCTCCTTGCTTAATAAGGCGAGCAGGCCGCATCCAAAGGCAACGAGCAAACGGCCCCGCAAATAAAAAACCAGCGACCAGATATAAAATAAGGCAACCATCTCTGCAGAGCGCTGGCTGGTCATGCTAACGGCGGAGGTATTCAGCGGATGCACCAAGAATAAAAAGCCTGCCCAGAAAGCAATGTCAATGCCCCCATCCTTAACAGGCCGAAAAATGAGTATTTGCTTAACCAAAAACCAAACGCCCATCGCCGTTAATAAATGGATGAGCACATTAATGATGTGATAGCCAAGAACATCTAATTGATGGAATTGAAAATTAAGCGCAAGCGTCAGGTTTGATAAAAGGCGCGAGGGCTGAAACTGCCAAAGGCTGACTATCCCCTCCCATCCCGACGACAAATGATGGATAGCAGGATTGCGGACAATCAAAAAATCATCGTCAAATGAAAATGGCGCCCGCAGCATGGGAACATAGACGGCAATCCCAAGCAACAAAAGAAAGATTAACTTATTCTGATTAGTCAAAAACGACCGTTTTGTGTCCATAACATAGAATCTTACGCTCTAAATGAAGGCGGACCGCGCGGGCAAATACAATTTTCTCTAAGTCTTGTCCTTTACGCACCAAATCTTCCTTGGAATCCCGATGGGAAATACGCACGGTATCCTGCTCAATGATGGGGCCTTCGTCAAGCATATGGGTCACATAATGCGACGTGGCGCCGATTAACTTAACACCTTTCTGGTACGCTTGCATATATGGGTTGCCTCCAGCAAAAGCAGGCAGGAACGAATGATGAATGTTAATAATCCGGTTCTTATAGGCATTAACAAAATTAGACGTGAGGATTTGATGGTAACGTGCTAAAACCACTAAATCAATTCTTGCTTGGGCTAAAAGTTCAATTTGCTTTGCTTCCTGCGCAGATTTATTCTCAGGCAGTATGGCATATTCATGGTACTTAATCCCAAAATTCCCCGCAAGCACGGCTGCGTCAGGGTGATTGCTGATAATCAAAGGAATTTCACAATGGAAATGCCCGGATTGATAACGGTAGAGAAAATCATAGAGACAATGTAAATGCTTACTGACAAAGATCGCAACACGCGGTTTCTCGTCGTTAAAATACAATTCCCAACTCATCTTAAAATTAGAGGCGATACCCGCAAAGGCCGAAGCAATACCACCACGGTCAATATTAAACCCATCCAACGACCACTCAATGCGCATAAAAAACGTATTAGTAAGCTCATCAATATGCTGATCCGCATGGATAATATTTCCGTTATTCGAAGCGACAAAACCGGTAATGGCCGACGTGATGCCTTTGCCGTCGAGACAAGAAACTAAAAGGATGGCATTTATATCTTTCAACGCTTTTTAACTTTCAATAGAAACTAGGTTCAATGGATTGATATTTCCTTCTTCAAATCCTTTGATATTTGCCAATGTAGTCTGGGCAATATTTGTTAAGGCCGTGCTGGTAAAAAAAGCCTGATGTCCGGTAATAATAACGTTTGAAAATGTCAACAAACGGGCAAATGTATCATCCTGAATGACCTGCCCCGAATGGTCCTCAAAAAACATGCCCTCTTCTTCCTCATAGACATCTAACCCCAAATAACCGATCTTGCCCGACTTTAACCCTTCAATCAAACAAGACGACTGAATCAAGCCCCCGCGTGAAGTATTAATGAGCATAACACCGTCCTTCATTTGCGCCAGACTTTCTTTATTAATAACATGACGGGTTTCCTTCATCAGCGGTAAATGCAGTGAAATAACATCACTTTGCATGAACAATTCCGCTTTACTGACATATTTAACCCCCAAAGCCTCAACGTCAGGATTCACGTGCACATCATAGGCCAAGACTTTTGAACCAAATCCAGTCATAATGCGGCTCATATTCATGCCGATCTTTCCCGTGCCCATAATGCCAACCGTGCACCCGTTAAGTTCAAACCCCAACAAGCCATCAATGGCAAAATTACCGTCGTGAATACGGGAATTTGCGCGGCATATCTTGCGATTAAGCGCCAATATCAACGCGGCCGCGTGCTCGGCGACTCCATGAGGTGAATACGCGGGAACGCGCAACACGGTAATGCCTGCCGCTTTAGCGGCAATTAGATCAACATTATTAAATCCCGCACAGCGCAACACAAGCAATCGCGCCCCCCCCCGCGCCAATGCTTTTAACGTATCCGCATTTACATCATCATTAACAAAAACACAAACGGCCTTAAAACCTGCCGCTAATTGACTTGTAATTGCATTTAAAGGAGCTTCAACAAAAACCAATTCATGATGATACTGCTTATTGGCTGCATTCAAGAATTTTTTATCGTATGCTTTAGAACTAAAAATAACCGTTTTCATCTATCTTCCGCTTTCTTTTAAAGTAAAACGACTAACATTAACATTATATAAAATTTCTTTCGAACACAGTAAATGATCTACAAGTAGTTTAGCAAAATGCGGCGCGATTAAAAATCCTTTTGATCCAAATCCATTTAGAATACCAATGCGCGAAAACTGGGGATGGAATCCAACAAGCGGCGTTTGATCAAGAACAACTGGACGGACTGCGGCATAATGATCCAGCACTTGAATATCAGCGGAAATAAATTCCTTGAGGCCTTCCGTGATATCATTTGCGCCAACATCCGATGGGCTGCAGTCAATGTCCGCGCGGTTATAATTTGACCCGACGCTCCAGATATTATCTCCTAAAGGCACCGCCCATTTGGATTGGCACACTATTTTATCCGGCATTCCTTTATCAATCTTAACTTTAAGGATTTCACCTTTAACATGATTATAAGGCAGGTCATTAAACCAAGGATTTGAAAAAGACTGATACCCCTCACAAAAGACAACCTTCTTAAATTCCATCTCATGCCAGCGCACACATTCATCTTTAATCACTAATTCATCATAGAAAAAACGCTGGTTAATCACCACTTGCCGCTGTTGAAAATATTGCCGCAACGTCCGCAGCAAATGATCCGCCCGGCAATGCCCGCCCTGGGCAATCACCGACGATCCAAATGGATCATGGACAACATGGCCATGGGCACCGGGCTTCTCAAATGATTTAAAATATTTAGCTGTAACAGGATTATCGGCTAATTGCCGGCATCGCTCTTCATCTTGGGGATGACGGAAAACCCGGACAATATCCTTAGAATGAAAAAAAGGCTGATTAAATTGCTTACTAAGCGCAGTATAGACTGTAACAGCATGATCATAGAACTCATCGTAACGCGGCATAATAACCAGCCGTTGTCCGGTTAAAGGATTAATAATGCCGGCACTAATTATTGACGAGGATTTATCATGGTGCTGATCTACAATAACAATGCGCTGATTTGCTTTTAGGAGCTCCCACCCCAAAAAGCTTCCAGCAACCCCTTGTCCGACAATTAACACATCAAAGATCATTTGAAGACTCCCACCAGTACATGCTTCTTTGTTCCGTAACCTTTGATCTTACGCACCTCAAACCCTTGGGATTCAAGACCTCGACGAACAAAGCCTGCAACCGTAAAGGTAGCCAAGGTCGTTCCCTTACGACTTAAACGTGCCATCCCCTCAAACACCGCATCCGTCCACATTTCTGGATTCTTCGAAGGGGCAAACCCATCCATAAACCAGGCATCCGCACCCTGCGTTGATACGCCTTCCTCTTTAATCTTTCTTAGCGCGGCAATCACATGATCAAAAACAATGGTCAAATGAACCCTAACATCATTAAAATAGAAATCTTTAATTCCCTCGGAATAAGGCTTATATTGAGCTGACAGCGCATCCTTGTATTTGGCAAGCGCAGGCCATAAACTCAATGCCCGCGTCAATTGCTCTGTGGATATTGGATAAAGTTCTAATGAAATAAAATGCAGTGTCCACGACTGCGGGGCATATTTATCCCATATCGACCATGCGCAGGAGAAATTAAGCCCTGTGCCAAAACCCGTCTCAATAATGGTAAATGTTCCCGACCTGCTTGGATCCAGTTTACTGAAGCGTTCTTTTAACGAGTTGCCTTCACAGGAGACATAAAGCGTTTCTTCGTACCCATTTTCCTTGCAGAAATATTTGTCGTCAAAAACGACTGAATGCGGCATGCCTTGTTCGTCCCATCGTATCATCTAAACATTATACCCATATTGGTCCAACAAGGCTAGGCCCGCTTTTTAAGTTCAAAACGGCTTAAGGTAATATAGACGCAGGGAACGACGATAAGCGTAAAGATAGTCGAGACAAGTGTCCCGCCGATGATGGTCAAGCCCATCGGCGTACGGGTTTCTTGGCCCATGCCGCCGCCTAAAATCAGGGGCATAGCCGCCGCAATGGTCGCGGCTGAAGTCATCAAGATAGGCCGAAGGCGGATTGGACAAGCTTCGATAATCGCATCGCGGACACTTTTATTTTGGTCACGCTGGCGCACGTGATTCGTAAATTCTACCAAGAGAATTGAATTTTTCTTAGCAATCCCCATTAAAACAATGAGACCAATGTAGGAGAACAGGTTTAATGATGTGCCTGTGATCCATAAAATTAGAAGGGCACCCGTCAGGCTAAATGGTAAGGCCACCAAGACGGTGATAGGATGAATAAAGGAATTAAATTGCACCGCCAGAATCATGTAGGCCACTAATATCCCCAAAATGAGTGCCATCCGTAAACTGTTGAAACTTTCTGCCATCCCAGCGGATGTCCCTTCTGTTTCTAGGTGATATCCTTTCGGAAGGATTTCTTTTGCAATGGCACGCGCGCGGTCAATCACCTCTGCTTGTGAGCGTCCTTTAACAATACTGCCGAAAATGCCAATCGCGCGTTGACGGTTAATACGGATAATTGATTGGTACGCTTCCTGTTCGCTGATATCAACTAAATTAGACAAGGGGACTAAATTGCCAAATTGATTGCGCACATATATTTGTTCAATATCCTCAGGGGTCTTTAAAAAACGATCGGGAAACTTAATTCGGATATCATAACGCCGTGAATCACTGGTATACCGATTCTGCTTAATGCCAGCCACAGCCACATTAAGTGTTTTTGCAACTGTTTCAATTGAAACACCTTGGGCTGACATCTTAACGCGGTTAGGACGGATAATTAGCTCAGGACTTCCTGTCTTAAAATCAGTATCAAATTCAAGGCCGTAGCCCTCATCCGTTAAACGTTTTATCAGCTCATCAGATTTTTCTTTCAATATCTTAAGATCCGCGCCCATTAGGTTAAACGATAACGGATTCTGCCTACCGCTGGTTAAATTCCTCGACGATATATCTCTCATAGTCACCCGGATCCCTTTAACCTCCTTAAAATCTTTACGCAAATCATCCATTAACTGAAGGTGCCCTTTCCGGCGTTCTTTCCGGTCTTTGAGAGCTGTTGGAATGGACATTTGATTGACCTCGGAAGCACCCCCTCCGCCACCAATCGAAACAAAATAACCTTCAATCTCAGAATAACGATTAAGCACATCCTCAATCTCAATCGCTTTCTTCAAGGTTTGCTCAAGCGAAGTACCCGTCGGTGTTTGCGCATTAATTAAAATCAGATTCTGGTCCTGGGCCGGAACAAATTCCTGCTTAACAAAACGCACCACCACCATGGACAAACAAAACAGTACAATTGAAATCATAATCACTGCCTTAGGCGCAGATATAATCTGGCGTAATAACTGCTGATAACCACGGGCAAATCCGCCAAAAATATCGTCTAAACGGTGTTCCAATGCAGATGTTTTAGGGGCTGTCTTCAATAATGCCGCCGCGCGCATGGGCGTGATCGTTACGGCTTCAACTAGAGAAAGCAATACAGCGGCCGATAAGGTTACCCCGAATTGATAAAAGAATTTGCCGATCAATCCTTCCATAAACACAACAGGCAGGAAAACCGCCACCACCGCCAAACTGGCAGCTGTGGCCGCCGGTAGTATCTCCATGGCTCCTTCGTATGCCGCCGCCGCTGGGGTTTTACCCATGCGGTAATGACGCACGATATTCTCAAGCAGCATGATCGCATCGTCGACAACAATAGATACCGCTAAGGTCAAGGCCAGAAGTGTAAATAAATTTAACGTAAAGCCCGAAAAATAAATAATCAAAAAAGTCCCGATAATGGAGGTTGGAATCGAAAACATAATATTAAGCGCGGCTTGCCAGCTTCCTAAAAATATCAAGCAGACAATGATGGTCACCACAGCCGCTATAATCAACTTATGATAAGTCGTCTCTACAACTGCTTCCGTTGGCTTAGTAAAATTGGCATTCACACGGTAGTGATACCCTTCAGGCAGTTGTGAGGCTAGGCTTTTTAATTTAGCTTCAACCGCCTTAGCAACGGCCACTTCATTTGAACCCCTCTGCTTACGGATAGCAATACTGACTGATTCCTTACCCTTTGTACGGGCTATACGACGGACATCAGAAAGGCCGTCTTCAACTTCTGCCAAGTCCTTAATCTTATAGACCGCATCCTGGACCAATTCACCACCGCGGCGCATAATCTGGATATTTCTCAATCCTTCGATATCTGCCGCCTCCCCTAACCAGCGGACGCGCAATTCACGCTCACCTTGGGTGTATTGTCCCGCCGCTATTTCAATATGCTGCTGCTCTAGCGCATCAGCTAAATCCAAAACTGTAAATTCCGCGTCTTTTAATTTAACCGGATCAGGCCATATCCGCACATTACGCTCACTAAAACCTGCGACTGAGACTTCTCCAACCCCGGGAATAAATCTTAATTGATCCAAATAGGAATCCTCAAGATAGAGCAGGACCTCACGTAAGGGCTTATCCGCATAAATAGAAATAAACATGATCGGAGATTCTTCAGGGTTACGTTTTCTAATCACCGGCGGTTGAACATCAGCTGGAAGCCGCAATTGGCTCAAGGCCGCCTGCACTTCTTGAAGCGCGATATCCACATTACGGTTAATGTCAAAATCCAGACGGACTGAGCCTTGCCCTTGACGTACCGTCGCGCGCATTTCCTTCAAACCTTCTAAGGAAAGCAAACGCTGTTCAATAGGATCAATTAATTCTGATTCAATAACTTCAGGGGCCGCGCCTTCATAGGTGATAGAAATATCTAGGATGGGAAAATCAACGTCGGGCATCTGGCTGATGCCAAGCCTGCTTAATGAAATAGCGCCAAAAATAATCAGCGCGAACATCAAAATCCACGCGAATACAGAACGCTCAATGGATAACTTAATTAAATTCATCTATTACATCCCAACATGTTGGATAAACAGGTACGCCTTAGCTTCCGTCCGCTTAAGCTCTGCTAAAAGCTGTAAAACCAATAACGCGCTTTCCGAGGCTTCCTGCTCAAAGGTGATTGATTGAAATGCCGTACTCCGCCCTTTTTCATACAGCGATCTTTCCTCAGCGCTTTTTGCTTGATGAAGTTCAGCCAATGCCATGGCTGTTTTAACCCGGCGCTGTTTCTCTTCAACCGTCCTTTTTAAATCTTCCCACTGAAGATCCGATTGGCGCTCGAAACGCGCTTGACGCTCTGCCTGCGCCTCTGCTTTTAATCTCGCCGCATCTCTTGATTTGGCCAATAAACCAAAATTAAGCGGGACCGAAAATAAAATGCCGATCTGATGGTAGTCATCACCGCCGGAGAAAGCCTGACGCGCGGCATGAGAAAATGCATTATCCAAACCCCGCTTTCCAAATGAATATCCAACTTCAAGAACTGGCTTTAAGTCCTCTGTTTCAAACTTATACTGCGCCTGCAAACGTTTCGCTTCATATTTACTCTGTAAGGACTCAATCAACACAGGATCCTTGGGCGCAAAGTTAGATTTCATCACCAAGGAAATGATACTGCGCTCATTACGCAAATCATTTATCGACGCTGAAAATGATTCATCCACCTCAATCTTCTCTCGTAATTGGGATTTAAGGCTTTTAAAATTATCTTCCGCTAATTGCAATTGAAGTTCCCGGGTCGTCCTTAATGCCTCTGCCTGTAATAAATCAGAACGCGTTGCCGCTGAACGCTCAAAACGGTCTTTAATCCACGTGAGTATTTTCAGGCTGCGCTCAAGATTTTCCCTTCGAATATTAACTTCTTGCTGACCGTACGCCAAATTCCAATACGCGGACTCAACATCAAGCAACACCTGCTGACGTTTAACCATTAATTGCAGCCATCGGCTGTGCAGTTCTTCCTGGTCACGTTCCCGCCGGAAGGCAGTCTGACGGCCAAAAGCATTTTGCCACAGTGATTGGCTGAGGCCTACTTGCCAATAGTACGACTTGCGCTCAATGGAGGGATCAGCACGAAAGCTAGACGCCTCAAGACCAGAACTTAATGATAATTCAGTTCCAGTATGCAGTGGTTGGGTTAAAAGAAGGTCGGCAGTTCTTCCAAATGATTCTGGATTTGAGGATGTGCTTGGACGCCTATCCCAATAACGGTTCAGCTCAAGTTGAAAGGCGGGAGAAAGCTCAAGATCCCGTGCCGCAATCTCTTGTTGGAGTGATTTAATATCTAAATCGACGGCCTTTAAATCTTGTGAAGAATTCAATAGGCGTTCAAGATGCGCGTCAACCACTGATTGCTGCTGTGCAAAGGCGCATGAAACACCTAACACAAACATCATGGTCAACACACTATAAGTAATCCGTGCCATCATAATAAACAATGTCCTCTATATCGAAATGCTAGTTTAATATATTAGACGGATTTAAAGTATAAAAAGTTTCAAATTCAGCAACTAAAAAGGACAGTCCATAATGAACTGTCCTTTTTAGTTAAACAGATAAGGCATACTTACTTTTTCTCCTTATTTAAGTTTAAGCGGTTCCGACCTTTAAATGCCTCATTCACTCCGCTTGATTGATCCCCCCTTAAATACGCGGCAATCACCTCGTCGATGTCGCTTTGCGCGGCGCCATACGTCTTGGCCGTCGTCACCAAGACCTTGCAGTCCTCAAATTCTCCCTTATTCAGGGCCTCTTTGAGATACAGCAAAGATGTTGTTTTGAGCAAGCCGTCTGCGGTATTTATTTTCATTTCCTCCACCCCCTTTCATTTGGAATTTACGCAATAAAAAACCACCAGTCTTTTTAAGAGTGGTGGCATCAATTGCGTATCTACTAAAAATTAATTAACGAATCAACACACACCCCTCCCCGCCCACTTTCTGCATACGGCAGAAAGCATTTGAGTAGGTACATAATGGTTGTGAATCGTTAATATGTTCAACATGAGATAAGTGTACCATCTAAATACGCCGCAGTCAACTAGCCAGCCTGGCAGCTCAGCAGAGAGAGGTTCAAAATCCGTACCGCTTTAAATCTTTAGCTGGAATTTTTACAACTTTACCGTTCTTCCAAATGATTAACGGTTCTCCGCGCATTTTGCGCTCAGCAATAACACCTTTCACCGCTTTCTTCATCGCTTTTTGGGCTTTTTGGGAGTAAATCTCCCCTTCATTCTTATCTATCATAATCATTTCTCCTTCATCAAATTCTTATGAAGATCTTTATCTAAAATTTGTAGACCCTTTGCATTAAATTTCACGACCCATTCGGGTTCAGGCCCTGAATTATTAACAATATCCCATGCATCCGCCAAAGAACTATATAGATCTAAAAAGTTCTTTAAACTCCGACCTAATCTTCTTTTAACATCAGCATCAGGAACATGATGTCCACCCTGTTTCACCCTTTGCCTTATCCTTTGTTTAGCCAAATCCTCACTCGGTATCCACAAAAAGAAAATGTGGACAAAGTATCCTTTAGCCTTAGCTTCCTTGATTAAATTTACATACGCTTTTCCTGCTAGCGTTGTTTCAAAAGCAAAATCTGTTTTACGGCTTATAAAATTATCAATTTCAGTAAGCAATAATTTTCCTGCTCTAATACTTACCTGAGAAGGGGTAAAAGGAGAAAGACCTAAAGCAATAAGATCTGCATTGACGAAATTGGAACATTTTGCATATGAAGGAAGAAACTCTTTTGCAAATGTTGTTTTACCAGCACCATTAGGTCCAGCAATAATATAAAGCTTAGGCATGCAAGTAGTGTACCACACTGACGAGACAAAACAAGAAAACCCTGCAACTCATATTGAGGTTCAGCAGTGGGCAGCTCAATACTAAAACACCCACAGCAGGGAAACCTTGACCTCGCGGGGCTTTTTATAAGGCAGGACCATGTTCCATTCCCCTGCCGCGTACCCATCTTCATAATTAGCGACGGATATATCCAGCGGGTATTCATCTTTAATCAGCTTTTGCTGTAGTTTTATTTTCTTCGATCCCGGCCAAAGCACATGGACCCTAGGCCCGGAATGCAATGAATCTAGATCCTTCGTTTGCTGAAGCCCATGCTTATCACCATTCATCAACATTACAAACATAATGGAACGTTTACTTCTATTGTAGGGAACCTTGGTTAGATAAAGAAATCCGCTGTCAATGGTGTACTCAGGAGAAACTTCAGACAAGAATCCAGCATATTGACCGTTGTCATTGGAATTTTCAACCGATCCTCTTTTTAAATCATTATCATCAATATCTAGATCTTCAAGTTTAATTCTTTGCTTCTGTTTTTTAACAGGTTTTAAAGGGACTTGTGCTATTTCTAGAGTGTGCGCCTTAATTAATTCCGGAGGAGTGATAATCGCAATCGGCGTATTTGAACTTGGCATTTGATTTAAGGCAGCCATGTCAGCCTTGGCTAAAAAGATGGGAAAGATGAGACTAAACCCTAGCAGTAATATGACCCTGTTGACCATAGGCCACCGCCTTTGTTGTAAACTTCCTAATCAAAGTATAGCATATGAAATGGAAAATTGAATATTGGTAAGTTCTTGTAGAATATAAACTTATAACTATATTAAAAAATCATTCAAACAAAGTATCATTTATCCCCATTAACAAAAGCATCACGCCAGTATTTTGTGCCATGGATGGTCGCCTGAAGGGCCAAACCGTTTTCAGTTAATTGATAGACCCTCAATCCTGGAGCAACAGTTATCGCACCGCTCGTCGATGCCCCCTCCCCTCCGCCTTTAACGGCAGCATCCGCTTCAGCGCCCAATGACCAACTGCCGCTCTGAAATCTGTCTAATACTTCTTTATTATCAAAAATAAATACCGCGCGAAAATCTTTAACACCCAAGCCAAGCCCTAAACCGCCCTGCGCCATGCGCATATAAATGTCTTTGCCGCCTAATAAACCATTCTCATGTAGAATCCCTCTTCCCCCTGACATGCTGGCAAAGACGACATTCACATTGAAGCTGGTAAAAACAGCATACCCTTTTGCCCCCATGATCTCCGCACGGGCATAAGGCCGTAATTTATAAAGATCCTCTAAAGTCTGATCCCTGCGGTAATTCAAATACTCACGCCATTCTGCGGGTGTCTTTGGCTTCATATTCACCTTAGCTGTCGCTGTCATAGGCAGAATAAACAAAACTGCCATAAGCATAAGAATTGCTTTTGTATACATATCATCCTCCATTGTTACACAATAGCCTAACGGGAAGGTGCAACAGATTACATCTTACTATAGAAATTCAATGTGTCCCGATTATTATCCCGATTATTACTAGATTATTACTGAATTAAAGTGGAAGCAGTTCAGTCAATACTTTACTTTGACTAGCTGGTTTTATAGAAATAATCACTGGATCAAGACCTTCGATATGACCTAACTGGGCAAGGTCTTCTTGAGCTAACTCAAAAGCCATGCCATTGCCCTTAACATTCATATGAAGATTACTTGCATTCATATCAATACCACCTGGAGCAAGCATCGCTTTATCCCAATCCACCGTATCTATGAAATCATTAATCGAATTTAATACCCTGCGATTAGAAAGAATCATTAAGACTAAACCCATCGCAACCTCAAACAAATAATAGTAATCATGATCAATTGTTTTAAAGGCACCATGTGTTATTAACCCGCCTCCAAAGTATCCAAATATCTTTCCTAAATTTAGCTCTGAGAAGAAAAAATTCTTTGAATAATCTACCATGGCCTTCTTTTTGTCCTCACCTGAATCAGTAAGATATTTAAATACAACTTGATCATCCAATAACCAAGTAAACAGTATTCCAAATAAAATCTCAAACATATTTGAATGAAGCATTCCAAACGCAGTAATTCCCCCACCAATATAGCCAATAACTTTTCCTTTGGCTAATCTAGATAAATCACTGTTTAAAAATGAGTGCTTACCAAGCATGGCCAAATCCGCTTGCATCTCTTCCGTCAAAGCATTAATAGTAAACTCAACAGCCATGGCAGAAACAGAAATATCTTTAGCATTCTGGCTGGTTAAAATAGTAGCCATTGCTTGCTGTGCCTTATCTGTTAATGCATGTGGAAAACGAAGCGAAAATCTGGTCTGCGCATCTTCTTGCTTCATTGTTAAACTTGGTAAATATTCTTCCACACCATTTAATACATCATCTGAAAACATGGCCTGGTCTTTTCTGACGTCTTTTAAAATATACTGGCCTTCCCAATAAGAACTCTGATTGAAATAAAAAACAACTACTTGGCCCCTATAACGCAACTTCAACTCTTTGTCGCTAACTGAAATAACCCGCCCTTTAAGACTACCTTCTGTGGTATCAACATCATCTATATCTAGTTTGACTGTATATTTGACCTCGACCGGATGTCCTTGCTCCAATTGAAGATTGCGAATCTTCTCTACCAACAAACTATTTTCTCGTTCAGCTTTTTCCCATCTGTCGTCCTCGCCTGCAAGCTTTAAGAACATTTTTATGTCAGCTTGCTCTTGTGGAGTAAAAGGATCATATTCGAGATGCCAACTTAATGCCTCATAGATAGCGGCTGCCATCATGCTTTTAAGAGCATCTTTGATCGACAAGCTTGTATTGCCAACCTTCACACTTCCTTGCATATTAGGAGGAAGATCATCAAATGAAGATGTTGCGCCACGGGTTAAGGGTCTTACATTGGCATTTAACAGAATAAATAAATGGCTCTGATTAAATAGTGCTGCCCTCTCGTCTAAATTAATCTCATCTTTAATGCCCCATGCCAATGTCTGACGGCCAGCCTCCTTTTCTTTTTGCTGAATGTGGATTTGGGCATTAGCCAGAAGCCTTTCGCTATGATCAACCATAACAATGACTGCCTTCAGCTTTGATGTCACATAAATAGAATCCTCGTGCAAACTTCCTGTCCCAGGATGGGTAGAACTTAACTTGGCTTGCACCAAGGAAAAATCCATTCGACCAATCTTATCGATAATCTCACTAATGCCGGCGCGTTGAGGAAAATCAACAATGCCCAACTCTTTCTTCATATCTTCCGAAAGATAGGGGTAATAATCTCCCAAACTTGAATTCTGCCAAATAATGATATGCGCGTCTTTGAGCCCATTACGATTCATCCATTCCCTCAAATACAACAAACGGTATATAACATGCATAGCTGCCGGCAATTCCCTTTGGATAACTTCACCCGCAGGAATATAGCTACCCTTTCCATCAGGAAGAGGGCCCACTTTAAAACGATTCGCAAAATCTCTTAAGCTTTCAAATTGGTCTGCACTCATCGCCATATCTTTTTTCAATAAATAAAAACTTGCTAGCCAAGGTTTTGCTATTAAGGCAAATGGAAATGAAGCATGCAGCACATTAAAGCCTTTTCCCTTATAATCTTTTGAATAAAAATGATTTGCAGACAAGCCAGTTGCAATTAAATACCCAACATTGCTTAATTCCTTATAAATCTCTCCTAATAATCTTTCAGCTTCTTGACGCGTAGAAACCTGAACACTCAATCCTCCGCCAACACTCATGATAATATCCGCTCCTTTAACTTCGGTAGGCAAAGAACCATTAAGCAAATCAGCCCTTACAACCTTTATATTTGTTCCTTTAAATCTTGCTTCAGCTAATCTAATTTGCTCACTGTTAAAATCTACTACTACATATTCAACTTGGATCTTTCCTTTTTCTTGTTCAAGAACATGGTTAATTTCTTTTTGTAAAAATTCAATTAATTCGCCATTTCCTCCGAATAAATCCACAATCTTGATAGTTTGTTGACCATTGTGTATTAATTCATTTACCGTAGCTCTAACTACTCCAGCAACATTTTTATGAATATCCGCATAATTCCTTTTATGAACTATACCCGTTGCATATAACCTAGATATTATTCCAGTTAGTATACGATTATCGGCTGGAATATTAGCTATTGCATTAATTATGCGTTGATCATAGTTCCATTCTGGATTAATCTCAACTTCATCTTCAACACCTATTACAGGAATTAAAACTTTACTCTTAAGCAATCCACTTAAAATATCCGCACCTCTTCTACTATTTATATCAGTAATATGACTGTTCTTTATTCTCGACCTTAGATGATCATTCCAATCATTTAGTTTAAATTTCTGTAAACCATCTTTAGACAAGAAAGTATAATCCGGCTCAAATTCATCGCCACGCAAGCATTTTAGAAGATCATAAAATATCCTAACAGTTGACCTATCTACTTCGTTCATATTTACATGATTAAATAGCTCAAACCGAACATACCCACCTTTAGATGGGACAAACCAAAGGAGCGATCTTGGAGGCTGATTGTTATTATAGCCATCCCACACCAAATCAATATCTTGCAAGAAAGACTGATATTTAAATCGTTGATTTTCAGGCAATTCACTTAGCAACTGACTGCTCCAAATATGATAAACGGGATATTTTTCAGGATGAGATATCTACCCTACTTCTGTCTTTTGATTCAGGTTGTAATGAATTCTCTGGATCAACTCAAAAATTTTTTTAATACGCTCTTCATTCGACATAGATTCAATCTCTTGATCTGTAAGAAATTTGTAAGTTAGGTTATCTTCTCCTACAATGACCGCTTTATCCGCATTGGTGGGTTGATGCGCAACACTACCTTTCAGAACTACTTGTGCTAAATCAGAATTAGCCAGACTATTTTTTACTTCGGAAACCTGAACAGGCCTTAAAATTCTTTCTTGTTGAACCATAGCCCAATCAATATGTTCCATTCCTCCTGAAAAATACTTCCGTGGTACCTTATACGTGGACAACTGCTCTGCATCCTCTTTAATTAAATTAAATACACCTTTCTTATACGCTTTCAAATATTGCTGATATATCTGTTCATTAGTCTTAGGATCGTGATCAACACCTTTTACCTTAGCCTTATTGGCATACTCCTGACTGAGTACAGATTGCCTCAAGCTTCGTTTAAACCAAGCAGCCAATAGCATTCCACTGTACACCTGGCGCAGCTGTGCGAAATTCTGACCCTCGTTGACTTCTTTTTCAAGGGCGGGGAGAATGATTTCCTGCAACACTGACTTAGCTGACGAGGAAACTCCTAGCGAGAGCGTAGCGCTTCGATTAGATTTATCAAGCGCTACGTAATCTTGTTCCGTCATTACCCGCAAATGATTTTTTAAAATGTAAACCGTGTTTCCTTTTTCATAAATCGACGCATCATCCGGCAAAATCCAAACCTTGTTAAATGTATTTACTGGAACATTGGTTATTCCGTACTTCTTTTGAGCCTGAAGATAAACCTTATCCCAAAACTTCTTTCCTAATTGATCCTCAGGGTATATTAAAGATGCTGTGATTTGCTTGAGTAAATAATCTTGGGCTAGTAAATCCCGTCCCATGATGGTCTTACCGAAATTATCATTTATAATACGGTCTTTTTCATATGGTGAAAGATTAACCCACTGATCTTCATCGGGAATAGCTAATGAAGCTAAGAAATATTTAATAAGTTTAGTATATTCTTTTTTCTTCTCTGCTTCGCTTAAACGTTTATCGCCTCTGTTGATAATAAAATCAAATTTAAATGGATCTTTGGGATGGATAACAATGCCCTTCAAAAGAGCTGGTGTAAATTGTGGGCTTAAATGAACCATCGTTCCGGGTGCAGGTAAGGATATTTCTTGGGCATAGGCAGGAACTGTCCAATAATTGACAATAAATGCCAATAAAATTAGAAATGAGAAGGTCTTTTTAAGATATAAATCTGAAATCATTATGAAAGTATACTATATATACAATAAATTGCCAGTTAGGCAGGGGCAGGTCAATGGGAAAGGCTGTGTCAATGCCAAACTGAAATGTCTGGGAAAAGCTAGGAAAGGCTTTGGGAAAGCGGTTTCTAGATAAAGTGTTTTTTTAAAAATGCTTTTCCCGAATGAGATTTCAGATATATTTCAAATTGCCTAGCTAACTTTTCATTTTCAAAAGACAAATAGGTTTTCAATTCCCAAGGCATATACCGTTTTGTCCATGAAGGCTCATCTAGATTATTATGTTCATTTAAACAACGTTCAAAATTGTTGGTAAAACCGACATAAATACGGGAAGGATCAACTTTACTTTTCAGAAGATATACATAAAACATAATTCCCCCCTTGAATCATTGCCGGGGGAAGTAAACGACGTTTAAAATCAAAACTAATATTGGACCAGTCTTCGTCCCAAAACTTTCGTTTGGGGACTACGCCTGGTACCACCAAGCCTCGGTGAAACCAAGCGAAGCTGAAAGCGAAAGCATTTCAGCGAAGCTTGGTGGAGGTGCCGGGACACGCAACCTATTTATTTCTAAATAGCGTGGACTATCTCTTCATCCTTAACCTAATCGATTAAGGAGCCTGGCGTATTATAGGAGCCATTCATTTGTCGCTTAATGCGTTTATTAAGTACTCTAATTTTGGCTACTAAGGCTTCTTTTTTTATTAACATTTCTGGCGTATATTTTCCTGCTCTATGCGTTACCGCTTTATACTCGCCAGTAATTAAATCAGCCTGTTGCCTCTTTACAATTAGATAACTCTTAATGTCATTAAGAAAACTAATTGCACGATCTTGCCGTATTGACCAAGCATATGAATCACCGTGATGCTCTTGGCGTTTCTTCTTGGAAACAATACATCCTCCTGCCCTAGATTGAATCCATTTCAGGAGGGGCAAACTGTTATTAGCAATGATTACATTAGGCGTATGTGTTTCATTTTTATGATGCCTCCAAAGCCCAATGCTTCCTTCACCATCAACAATACCGGCAATATAAGCCTTCTCAACTTCATTCAACGACAGCGACTCCTATCTCCTCAATATTTGAGGAAGTCTCTGCAGGGCTTGCACCCCTCAAGATTGCCCTTCTCATAATAAAATGAGATTAAGGGTTTCCTTGATGTAAGCCAGATTTAACATCCTGAATTGCTTCAGGAGTCGACTCTTTTGAATCGAACCCGGGTCCTTGAGTTTCAAAGTATAAGCTTCTACATGTGTAGTCCGTCTATTTAAACTCTTACCCCTCATCCTCCGCCGGACAGGATGAATCCAGGGCCAGCCTTCTTAGATCTTATCCTAACATAAAAGGCTCATGTTAGAACCAGTCCGCTAATGACCTTTTAATCCCGCGCGCAGACATAACGGGTAAAAGGGCTAAGCTACTTGAGCTTAGACTAACGCTTCAGCTTCGGCATTTTTTAAGATGCTTTCAGCTTCAGCAACAACGTTGTAGTTGTTTGCATTTACAGTGTGCTTAGATTGTTAACGCGGCCTACCAAGCTTCCGCGACACGCGGCCCATACCCGAGCTTCACAAGTCGAAACCAATCACCCCCATATATGAAAGAACTATATCCATTATACCCGACGATATCTGGATTTGCAAGCAAGCTTCCTCTACCTATTTGCCTAACGGGTCAGGAATCTATATTTTGGGTTATCTTCCTTAAAATACTGGGGATAAATAATCTCAATAAAGCTATAACGCTTACCCGGCGGGTCGCCAAGACGGTGGAATTCATTATAAATAAAATTACCGGGATATTTGGGCGCCACGTAAAATGAAAAATCAGGCTCATGCTTATGATCACGGATTACTGTTTCTAAAATCTGGATCAATAATAAAATATCATTATTTCCCTTCACCTGCTCATCATTAAAATGGTAGAGATTAATGCTGTTAATCAAGATGAAGGCAACCAGAAACACAGCTAACATCCGCTTTGACCATCGATTCACCGCACTCCAATCAATACAGGCATAAAGTCCAATTGTCACAAAAACCCAAAAAATATACATGTAATAGGTGTTCACACGGAGGGTATTCCACATTCCCCATTGATTACCCCGTCCCACCGCGATAATTCCGGCAAAGATTAACGCCATGACAACCGCACAACCGGCAATTGCCATTCGGCTTAAACTCTCTTGCCCATTTTTCTGTGCAAAAAAACAATAGGCATAAACGCCAACAAGCCCTAAGGCAATAATCGTCGGAATTGAATTCAAATGTAGGGGTGTTATCAAATGGCCTTGGCTAGGCGAAATCATATTACGGATGGCTAAGAGCCACTGCAGTTCAAAGGGAAAGATGCCGGCATAAATCCAAAATGCGGCAGAATACAGCCAGTTACCCGCAAACCACCAAAAATTTCCTTGGGCGCGCACGGCGTTTGGATCAGTTAAACTAAATTGATGTAAATAGGCATTTAACAGACTTGCGCTTAAATAAACAAGCGGCACACAGGCAATAACCACCGCCCATACCCGGCGCGCGGGCTTTAAAAACCATAATAAAACACCCAAACCCAACGCGGCGGCATTGGCCATTTCATGAGTCATGGCAGCGATAGTCAAGTAGCAAAAAATAAGCACATAATCCAAAACCGAATCCCGTCGACCGTCAATAATCTCAAAAAAACGCCATAAAACAGCCAGCAGTAACGCAATACATAGCATGTAACTGCTAATATGATGCCAAATTACCATTTCCATATTAACCATCAGTAAGGCAAAAAACATCGCCCCAAAAATCGCCGGCCAACCTGAATGCATCGCAAAAAAAAGCCTTAACAACATCCATATAACCAATAAATGCAAGGCAATCCCCATGGCCTGCCACAGCATAAAATGATACTGGAAAAAGAAACGCTCCGCCCCCAAAACTAAATACACAACGGGACGGAACAAAATTTCATCACCGGGTGTGATTTGGCGATGACGGTTTAAGTCGATTGAGCCGATCGTTAAGTCCCAAAGCGTCTTCTTAGGCGCCACTTCGGCTAAATACATGATTTGATCTGAGCGCGGACCATGCATGAAGGAAGGCGCATATGCCACTAAGACAAAAAAAGCTATGGCCGCGAATCCCAACCATTGCCCGCCAGCTTGCTTGGGCAAACTGGCCATATCCCTACAGAATTCTTTAAAAGATTGTTTCATTTATTCCTGGATTTCATCGCCCTGTCCATTTCACGGGTGGTCTCACGTTTTTTCATGTCATCACGTTTATCATATGATTTCTTACCAGAAGCAAGCGCAATCTCCACCTTCACCACACCCCGGGCATTAAAATATATTCTCGTCGGAACCAAGGTCAGACTCTTGCCCGCCATGCTTGCGTTTAACCGCTCTAATTCTTTCGCATGCATCAATAATTTTCTGGCGCGGTCAACCTCGGCATTATTATAACTGGCCTGCTCGTAGGGATTCACATGAACATTATGTAAAAATAGTTCTCCCTTATTAAAATGAGCATAGCTGTCGGAAAAACTCACATGGCCCGCCCGGATAGATTTCACTTCCGGCCCGATCAAGGCAACACCGCATTCCCATTTCTCTAAAAGATTATAGTTATGGTAGGCTTTCTTGTTTGTCGCAATTAATTTAATGGCCATTATTTTACCCACATGCCAAATAATGTTAGAAAGATAGGGATTGTCAGCAAACAACACACATGCGTCGCAAAAATAGCCTGATTAATAAAATCCTGATTATTGGTATTATTACACCTCCCAATTATCGAGAGGGTCACCGCCGTCGGCATGCAGGCCTGGATCATCACAACCAGACTCATAATAGGGTCTAAACGCCAGAAAATCAATCCAATCAATGCCAAAGTTGGAGTGACTAATAGTTTCATCATCATCACACCCGCAATTTTCTTCAGACGTAATGCTTTAAAATCCGTCAACGCCAAATTACCGCCGATAAACATCATGGCCATGGCCATGGCGGAATCCCCCACGATCTTAACCGGCTTATAAAAAACTTCAGGGATCGCGTTATTGCCGAATAAAAGCACTAATATAATTGCTCCGCTCATGCTGATCAGCGGCGGATTAATCATCCGCTTAAATTCAATATGCGGCCTTTGATGGCGGGTGATTAACCAAACACCCAGCGACCAAAGGCAAAGGTCAAAGCCAATGACTGAAATAATCATCGCCGCGTACACAGGGCCTGCCATCTCTCCTAAAGGCAAGGACATCGCCAACAGCAACGGTATATAACCCGCGTTATGTAGCGACGATGCCGCTAAGAATTCATCCTTGGGCTTCTTACCTAAAACGGCAAAGGCCAAGGCGCTTAACATCAAACCAGTTACAATAAGGCTGATATTAATTAACGGATATCCCCACCAAAATTTGGTTTCATGAGGGGTGAAAAAATGCGTAATCTGGTAGAAAATAAATAACGGAAAACTGATATTAATGCTAATAAACGATAACAACTTTAATCCCGCGTCATCAACCACCCGCTTGCGCACTAAAAAATAACCCACTGCCCCGACAGCAAATATCTGGATGATGGCAATGACGGCAGTCTGGAAGGAAATTGTCAGCATGGGTCAATCTTACTATATTATGGATTATTTACACCTAAAAACTGCGCAAGATCATTCAAGGGACGGATGCGGATATTGACGGGGTATAAACCAGACGCATTCTTTAATGCCTGTAATTGGGCTGGATTAATGTTAAATGCAATGCCCTGCTTACTTCCATTGCGCAGCAAGAAAGCTTCCGCAGTCCTCATATCAATCCCGCCAGAACTTGTCAATTGTGCATTGTCATCTGCTTGCCTATATCCACCTTTCACAATATTTAAACGCTCCAATTGTGTAACACGAAACTCTATATAATCATCTAATCTCATTGATAAAACATCCCAATCTAAATGTTGAAAACTTTCTCCTACATAAGCTCCTTTTGCTAACTGAAGAATTAATGTCATCGCCTGGCCTATAGCTGCACCTGACCGCTTAAATGGATTTGTTTGAAAGAACCACCATTCATATTCTGCCAGCGACTTATAAAAATCTTTTGATTGACTGGGGGCCAACATTATACGGCCCCATAACACATCAAGATATTTTAATACAAAAGGCACTAACGCTCTTGGCATATGGAATAAGATTACTTTATCAGCTGCTACATCAATTCGTTGCCTAAAATCATGCTCAGATCCTGGAATATGCACCAATTGATTAATGCCAGTTGGAAAATAATTTCTAATTTTATGAAATAGTCCTTCATGCCTCTTATCCTCAAATCTTAGAATCGATAGCACCGTTCTCAAATCTCTTTCTTCAGAATCCCCTAAAGAAAAACAGCTGGATCGTAAAGTTCTTAATACTACACTCTGATTGTCCCTCTGGATTCCTTTTACATGATAGTTGCTATAATAAAACGCTAATTTTATTCGCGTTAATAAGACATCATGCAGGATGTCTCTGTGAGATAAAGACATATTACCTTGCCGTATCTTGCCAACAGCATTAATAACAACCTGTGTCATTTCATTGGCATATCCTGCTGATAGATGAAAATGTGCATTTGATGGCACAATAGCTATGCTCTTGGCAACATGTTTGTACTCTTGGCTCTTACCCGCTAAGAATCCATCTTCATCATTAACGAATTCTAAATTTCTAACCATTTCTAATATCCTATCTAGTCTAGGCCTTATGTTTCTAAACATTTCCTCGCCTTTTACACCATTAACGACCCTGCTTATGATATTTAAGTTATTCATCACAAGCAAATCAGTCAGGACAAAAATCATTAGATACTCATTACCATACAACAACCAACGAACATCCTC
>CAZCHB010000003.1:25016-26536 GCA_964498235.1 uncultured Planctomycetales bacterium | reverse complement strand
CTTTTTTGGGTCGATGGGAACAATTGAACTTAAATAAAGTATCGTCGGCCCTTGGCTGGTCATCACCACAGAACTTAATTTATTGCTGTCGTTTAAGCGGTAACTTTCTTCCTGGAATTCAGCGACTAAGCCCGGGGCGTTAATATATTCGCCGCGGCTAAATTCAATTGTTTCTGCTAATTTTAAGCCAAGCCCTTCAGCGGCACTTTTAAAATCTTTCGCTTTGACTTGTTCCTGTAAGGACTTTAAGGTTTCTTCAGCCTTGGCCTTGGCTAATTCTGTTGCTTTATGATTGAGAACTGCTTCGTTCACCTTTTCTGTAATGGCATTAAATTCAGGCGCGCCAGCCGCCTTAATTTCTTTCACTTTTATGATCTGCCAGCCGTCGGGTGCTTCCATTGGGTTGCTGATGTCGCCAAGCTTCATGGTAAATATCTTGTCGACAAATTCAGGAGACCACGCAAAGGTCAACAGGGGTTGTTCCTGCGCGAAGAATCCGCTTTCTTTGGCCTCAACACCAAATTTTTTGGCAATCGCAGCAAAATCAGCCTTGGGGTTTAATTCATGGGCAATGGCAGAGGCTTCATTTTTCACCTTATCCTTGGCCTTGTCATCAGCTTTCTCCGGGTAAAGCAAGTGCACGTATTGGACGTTCACCATTGGAGGCAGGGCAAACATCTCTTTATGAGTGTTATAAAATTCCAGGGCTTCCTTGCCGTTGACAGATAATCCTTTGGTAAAATCTGCGGGTGAAAATAAGGCGTAGCTTAATTTGATTTTCTCGTTTCGTTTGACATATTCTTTTTTTAATTCATCTTCAGAGATAATGATTGGGCCTGCGACGACTTCAAATAGTTTTTTGACCATGAGGGTTTTGCGGATGCCCGATTCAAAATCTTTAGGCCTGCGGTCAAAGACGCTGGGATTGCGTACAATGCCTTCATAAGTTAATTGGTCAAAATGACCTTCTTTCTGGAAGAAAGGCATGCTGGCAATAAAATCGACAACTTCCTTATCTGTAACCGTAATTTTGCGTTTTTTAACTTCCGCTAACATGATCAAACGGGTCCATGCTTCGCGCTCTAGGTCTAATTGATTGCCCATTTTAAAAAAACGGTCGCCGTAATTGATAATCGCTTGATCGCGGCTGTCCAAATAGGCCTTTTCAAAATCACGCAAGGGGACAGATTTGCTGAAAATTTGTCCAGCGCTATTGACAGTATTATCCAGGCGGTAAGCTGTTCCAAATACCACGAACGATAAAATGATAACGATGGAAACAATCCAGAGGATTTTTCGGTAAACACCTTTATGGCGCAGCGTACTTAGCATAGGACTCCTGAAATTAAGTTAAAAGTTTGAGTGATTATAGAGCATGGGATTTGTTTTTACAAGAAATAAGAAGAGCTTCTTTTTAATGCTTTACTTTTTAGGCTGGGATGTTTATAATGCGCCCCTACCCAGCAAAAGCTGGGCTATTAATATATTGGAGTATTTTGTGAAGAAACTTAAATTAGGCC
>CAZCHB010000003.1:986-25006 GCA_964498235.1 uncultured Planctomycetales bacterium | reverse complement strand
CTTCCTAAAGGCAGTTTGCAGGACGCGACCGTGGCGCTGTTTGAAAAAGCAGGGTTTAGGGTTTTGGTGTCATCCCGTTCTTATTTTCCCCAGATTGATGATGTTGAGATCGAGCCTGTTTTATTACGTGCACAGGAAATGTCCCGTTACGTCGAGGATGAAACCCTGGATTGCGGTATTACCGGCAATGATTGGATCGTTGAGAATTCATCGGATGTGGCGCGTTTATCCGAATTGCAATACTCCAAAGCGACCACCAATAAGGTGCGATGGGTTTTGGCTGTGCCTGAAGCATCCAATATTAAATCAGTGAAAGACTTGCAGGGTAAACGCATTGCGACGGAAGTGGTTAATGTGACTCGGCAGTATTTAGCCAAGCATAAGGTGAAGGCTGATGTTGAGTTTTCCTGGGGTGCAACAGAGGCTAAGGTGGCGACCGGCCTAGTGGATGCCATTGTTGAGTTGACGGAGACAGGTTCGTCCCTGCGGGCAAATAAATTACGTATTGTTGACACGCTCTGTGAGTCTAGCACACAATTTATTGCTAATAAGAAAGCTGTTAAGGATACATGGAAGAAAAAAAAGATGGAGCAGGTGATCATGCTCCTGCAGGGGGCGTTATCCGCCAATAATATGGTGGGTTTGAAGATGAATGTAAGCCGCAAAAATTTAGACAAGGTATTAAAGACGTTGACTGCCTTACGTAATCCAACTATATCTCCCTTGGTTAATGATGGTTGGGTTGCGCTTGAGACGGTAATTGATGAAGGAACAGTCCGCCAGATCATCCCGCAATTAAAGGATGCCGGGGCTGAAGGTATTATTGAATATGCGTTAAATAAGTTAATCTATTAATTAAGGAAAACTATGCCTTGCGGAAAGAAAAGAAAAAGAGTCAAGATTCGCACGCACAAACGTAAGAAATTACGTAAAGCATTGCGTCACTTGAAAAAACGCGCCACCCGCTAATTCGAAAGAGTTATCTTATGTGCAAGCGTATTCTTGGTATTGCGGTATTTGTCTCGCTTGCGTGTTCGCATGTACACGCCGGCGATACAAATATTGCCGTCAAATCAAAGGCGTTGGCGCATTACATCATGGCTGTTGCGTATGATTTTAACGGCCGTTCTGTTGAAGCCATCAGTGAATATGAACGTTCTGTTGATTTAAATCCCAAGGAAATCTTGCCTCATTTGCGTCTTGCGGCCTATTACCTGCGCCTGGGGCTCACTGAAAAATCAATTACACAACTTAAAGAAGTCTTAAAGCTTGATAGTCAGAATGCCCAAGCGCATTATTTACTCGGCTTGCTTTATTCAACACAAAAAAAATATGATTTGGCCGCCGCTGAATATGAGCAAATTTTAAAAGCCGCGGCTGAAACAGATCGCGGTAATTTAGAAATTTATACATATTTGGCGCAATTATATTTTTCTCAAGCAAAATTTGCTCAGGCCATTGTCCAGTTTGAGCATATTATAAAGATCAACCCTAAAAATGCATCCGCGCATTTTTTTTTAGGAACATGCTATTTAGAAACAAATGCCCGTGTTAAATCCCGCGCCAGTTTTCAGCAGGCCTTAGCGATTGAACCAGCGCATGACGGCGCGTTAAACGCTTTAGCTTTTATGTATGCGGAGGATGGCGTTAGTTTAGATGACGCTCTTTCCATGGCGCGAAAAGCTGTTTCTATCGACGGTGCAAACGGGGCGTATCATGACACCTTAGGCTGGGTTCTGCATAAGAAAGGCATGAATGCCGAGGCGCTTGTTGCCCTGCAAAAAGCAGCTGTTTACGCGCAGGAGCCTGTTGTTTTTGAACATTTAGGTGATGTTTATCATGATGTCAATGAATTTGCCTTGGCCTGCAAGCATTGGAAAAAATCATTAGAGCTTGATCCAAAACAGCCTCAGGTAAAACGTAAACTTCAAGAATTGGAAAAAACTCAAGCCTTGAAGAAATAAACGCCTCCCGCCCAATGAAATCAATCACTGTCAGTGCGTATGCTAAATTAAATCTGGTTTTAGATGTATTAAAAAAACGTCCTGACGGCTTCCATGAATTAAGGACTATTTTTGAACGCATTGATTTAAGCGACCGCATCACCTTAACAGCGCGTATGGACAATAAAGTTAAGGTGATATGTTCTAATCTGCAGGTTCCTAAAGGTCCCGGTAATCTTGTCGTTAAGGCGGCGCAGATGTTGATGGAGGATTACAATATTAAGTCAGGCGTTACTATCGCGATCGATAAAAAAATACCTGTGGCCGCTGGGTTAGCCGGCGGATCCAGCAATGGCGCGGCGGTTTTAATGGGATTAAACCGCTTGTGGCAATTAAGGTTAACGCAGAAACAATTGGTTGAATATGCCAGCCGTTTAGGTAGTGATGTGGCATTTTTTATTTATAATACTCCTTACGCATTAGGAACTGGCAGAGGAGAGAAAATTAAGGTTTTGCCTATTAGGACAAAATTGTGGCATGTGCTTGTGACGCCTCGATTTAAGATGTTAACAAAGGATGTTTTCGGCAAGCTTAATTTGCCGTTGACAAAAATGGGGGATAATGTTAATATTCTGCTTCCTTATTTAAGGAAAAATCTGCCTTTAAGCATAGGTGCCGTGTTGGCCAATGACTTGGAGAAGGCCATTTTGTCATTGCGGCCGGATTTTGTTATTTTGAAAAAGAAATTGAAAGAAGCGGGTGCCTGCGGGGTGTGTTTCTCCGGAAGCGGCCCGTCGGTGTTTGCCTTAGCTCGTTCAAAAGAACACGCCCAAGAAATTAAGGCGCGTTTTGATAAACGTTACAGCCAAGTTTTTATTGTAAGTACTTTTTAAAGAATTGACGATTGCCCGGTGGTGTAATGGTAGCACCCGAGAATTTGGATCTCGTTGTCATGGTTCGAATCCATGCTGGGCAACTAAGATAACTATGATCGAAACACGCGCTATTATTTTAGCGGCAGGAAAGGGCAGCCGGATGAAGTCCGTCTTGCCTAAGGTGCTGCATAAGGTGGGCGGCAGGCCGGTTTTAAGTTATGTGCTGGATGTTGTGCGTTCTTTGAAAACATATGTGGTGGTGGGGCATGGGGCCCAGGATGTCAAAAAGACCATCGGTGATGCGGTTGAGTATGTCCTGCAGGATCAATTGCTCGGCACCGGCGATGCGGTTAAGCGCGTCCTTCCTCACTTAAAGAATTTTAGCGGCAATATTTTAGTTTTGTGCGGCGATACACCGCTGTTGGAAAAACCGATTATCTCAAGATTAATGGCCGTGCATAAATCATCAAAGGCCGCAGCAACGGTGTTAAGCGCGGTGATCCAGAACCCAAAAGGTTACGGCCGGATGGTGCGGGATGAGAAGGGCCGATTGTTAGGGATCCGCGAGCAAAAAGATGCGAGCGCTGAAGAAGATCGGATTAATGAAATTAATGTTGGCGTGTATTGCTTTAAGGCCAAGGATTTATTCAGCACGTTAAGAGGCATTAAATTAAACGCGCTAAAAAAAGAATATTATTTGACGGATGTCATTGAACTGCTATTGGCTGATGGGAAAAAAGTTGCTTCAGTGGTGACAAAGGATGAAACAGTTGCCTTTGGGATTAATACGCGTGCGGATTTAGCTCAGGCAGAAAGAATTATTCGTCAACGGATTTTAAATAAATTGATGGACTGTGGCGTGACCATTGTTGACCCGGCAACCACCTATGTGGAAACCGGCGTGGTGATCGGGAGGGACACGGTCATTTATCCGTGTACGTATATCCATCATGATGTTACAATCGGCAGTCATTGCCAGATTGGGCCTTTTGCCCGTATTCGTCCCGGCAGCTGTTTAGCGGATTATTGTGAAGTGGGAAATTTTGCGGAAGTGTCGCGGACAAGGATGGGACAAAAAGTAATGATGAAGCATTTTTCATTTTTAGGTGATGCCAACATCGGACGTGATGTGAATATCGGCGCGGGAACAATCACCGCCAATTACGATGGTGTGAATAAGAATAAAACAGTCATTGAAGACGGCGCGTTTATCGGATCAGATACGGTTTTAGTGGCGCCGGCGGCGATTGGCAAGAGGGCATTAATTGGGGCTGGGTCTTTAGTTAAAAAAGGTTCCAAGATCCCAGCAGGCTCTGTAGCGCTTGGAGTTCCGGCGAGAGTCATTAGAAAAAGAGATTAAACTATGGGTAAGTTAGCGGTATTAGGTGGCAATTCGAATCCAGCGTTAATAGCAGAAATCTGTGAACGTTTGAAAATCAAACAGACGGAAGTGTTTGTCGGCCGTTTTAGCGAGGGTGAAGTGCGCGTCCATATCCGTGAGAACATCCGTGGCAAGGATGTGTTTATCGTCCAGCCCACCTGCACGCCGGTTAACGATAATATCATGGAGCTGCTGATATTAATTGATGCGTGCAGGCGCGCTTCAGCGGACCGTATCACGGCGGTCTTGCCTTATTATGGCTATGCCCGTCAGGACCGTAAAGATCAGCCGCGCGTGCCGATCACGGCTAAATTAGTGGCTAATATCATTGTTGCCGCGGGTGCAAACCGGGTCTTGACTATGGATTTACACGCAAATCAGGTGCAGGGATTCTTTGATATTCCCGTTGATCATTTATACGCGATTAATGTTCTTTCTGAATATTTTAAAGAGAAGCAAATTAAAGATTTGGTGGTTGTCTCTCCTGATGTGGGTGGGATTAAGATGGCCCGTGCCTATGCGAAGCGTTTGAATGCGGCTTTAGCGATTGTCGACAAGCGCCGTATGTCGCCGGAGAAAACCGAAGTGATGCATATCTTAGGCGATGTTAAAGATAAAAATGTCGTCATGGTAGATGATATTATCGCGACCGCCGGTTCCTTGATTGAAGCGGCTGGCGTGTTGAAGCAATTTGGCGCCAAGGGTATTTACGCGGCGGCGAGCCACGGTGTCTTGTCAGGCCCGGCCAAGGAACGCATCGCAAATTGCAAAGAACTCCTAGAAGTTGTTATCACTAACAGTATTCCTCTGGCTAATCCAGGGGAATGCCCGAAAATAAAGCAGTTGTCGGTAGCGCCTTTACTCGCGGAAGCGATCGCGCGCACCCACAATGAAGAATCCATCAGTAGTTTGTTTGAAGAGATTCGAAATTGACCAGAAGGGTCATCCCCGAATGTTTTTCCGCCAAGGGCGGATCAGCCTCTAGCTGAAAACAGGGATCAAATTTAGAACATGGATTCCCGCGTTCGCGGGAAGGACACAACAGAAAAGGCAGGTAATACAATGGAACAAATTAACTTAGACGTTCAATTAAGAAAACAAGTTGGCTCATCCTCCGTGCGTAAGGTTCGTCGTGAAGGTGGAATCCCAGCGGTTGTTTATGGGGGCGGCGCGGCAAAGACAACCTTGGTTAACGCTGACCGTAAGGTGTATGAGCGCATTCATCGTCAACACATGGGTGAAAGTTTAATTTATCATATCAATGTTTTAGACGAAGGTAAAAAAGTTGCTGATTTTCCGGCGATCATTAAAGACATCCAGCTTCATCCCGTTTCTGATGAAGTTATTCATTTGGATTTTAACCGCATTTCTCTTGATAAAGAAATTGAAATTAATATCAAGGTCATCACCAAGGGTGAAGCGATCGGCGTTAAGCGCGACGGGGGCACCTTGGATCACTTGATGTGGGAACTTGACATCATCTGCTTACCGACCAATATTCCTCACCACATTGAAGCTGATATCACCAATTTAGGTATTCATGATTCTATTCACGTTAAAGATTTAGTATTACCTAAAGGCGTGCGCACCAAACATGACCCAGATGCGGTTGTTGTCACTGTTGCCGGTTCTATGCGCGAAGAAACAGCCGCAGCTGAAACAGAAGCGCCGGTTGAATTAGAAGTTTTGAAGGAAAAGAAGAAGGAAGAAGGCGCTGACGCGTCTAAGAAATCTGAAGCTGGAAAGAAAGAAGAAAATAAAAAGTAATGAAATTGATCGTCGGGTTGGGAAATCCGGGATCAAAATATACGTGGACGCGCCACAATCTTGGATTTATGGTGGTGGGTGCCATGGAGAATAAAAAAAATTGTTCTTTGTTATTGCCTCAAACCTTCATGAATAATTCCGGTCTAGCCGTAAAGGCGGCGGTTCAAAAGAGCGGCGTTGCGCTTGAAGATGTATTGATTGTCTATGATGATATGGCCATTCCGTTTGGATCGATGCGAATCCGCCCCGAGGGTAGTGCTGGCGGCCATAATGGGATAAAGTCAATCATCGAGCATTTAGGCGCTAAAGAATTTCCCCGCCTGCGTTTAGGGGTGGGTAGGCCGCGGCCCGGTATTGACGCTGCGGATTATGTCTTAAGTGATTTCACACCGGCAGAAAAAAAGCTGCTGCCGGATTTTATTAATAATGCCTTGTCATGCGTCCACAGCTGGGTGGACCACGGGGTAGAAACAGCGATGAATGAGTTTAATAAAAAGAGTTAACCAAAGGAACACGCATGAATAAGTATGAATTTGTTTATATCGTTGACGCACATGCTACACAAGCCGTCAAAGACGAAGTAGCCAAGCAAGTAAGTGACGCGATTGCCAAGTCAGGGATCAAGTTGACCAGTTCTCAAATTTGGTTAGAGCGCCATAAAATGAGCTTTCCCATCAATAAAATCTGGGAAGGCACCTATTATATGCTGCATTTAGAATCAGATAACTTGGGGATCAATAAGCTCCAGGCGATTTTACGGATCAATGATCAAATTTTGCGCTTTTTAGCGATTAAGCCTGAAGCAGTTGTTGCCGGCGCAAAGTAATTGTTTGTTGCAAGGAGGCAAAAGTATGGCGAGTTTAAATAAAGTATTGCTCATTGGAAATTTAACTAAGGATCCAGAATTACGGTATACACCAAACGGGACAGCGGTGACTAACCTGCGTATTGCCGTTAACCGTAAGTTTAAAGACCGTACGGGCGAATTAAAAGAAGATACCTGTTTTGTGACTGTAACCGCTTGGGATAAGCAGGCAGAGATTTGCAATCAGTACCTGCAAAAAGGTCGCTCGGTATTTGTTGAAGGTATCTTGCAAAGCCGTTCATGGGAGACCAATGACGGCCAAAAACGCAGCACAATTGATGTGCGTGCTGAACGGATTCAATTCTTAGGCGGGTCAAAAGCAGATGGCACCTCGGGTGGCTCAGCGGAGGCCGGTGCGAAAGAAATTAATGAACCTCAGGATGAAGTGATTTCACCTGAAGATATTGCTTGGGAGGAATAATCAAATGGATGATCGTCGAAATAAAAGAGAAGACCGTAAGTTTAGTAAGCGCGATGGTGATGACAAGAACGGCGGTGGTTTTCGCCGCGGCGGCCATCGTCCACAGCGTATCACTATTCCTAAAGGGACGGAATTGGATTATAAGAACCTTTCGTTCTTACAAAAATGTTTAACAGAACGCGGCAAGATTTTATCTCGCCGTTTAATCAGCGGTACCGCTCGCCAACAGCGTTTGCTTTCCATCGCTGTCAAACGTGCGCGGTTTTTAGGTTTATTACCGTCGGGTTCTTCACGTAAGAAGTCATAACATAAGGATAATTACTATGCAAGTCATTTTAATGGACAATGTGTTAAATTTAGGCAAGGTCGGCGATGTGGTCAAGGTTAAGGATGGGTATGGCCGTAATTATTTGCTTCCCCGTCAATTAGCTGTTCCCTCAACGCCGGGCAATGTTAAGCGTATTGAAAAAGAGAAAGCAAAGCGTTTGGCATTATATGAAGAACAAAAAGCCATCGCCCAAAAAGACGCTGATCTTTTAAGCAAGGTTTCTTTGACGGTCAGCGCTGAAGTCAATGATCAAGAGAAACTTTATGGCGCTATCTCAGAAACAGAAGTATTAAAAGCCTTTGAAGCTGAAGGAAAGAAAATTGATAAGAAAACCTTGGTTATTGAAAAGCCAATCGACGATTTAGGTGTTTTTGAAGTTGGTGTCAGACTTCATCCGGAAGTGATTGCCAAGGTTCGCTTATGGGTAACCAAGAAGTAATTAAAGAAATACGCATCCCACCTCAGAATCTCGACGCAGAGAAAGCTGTTTTGGGGGCAATGATGATTAGCGATGAAGCTATCGGGACTGCTCTAGAGCATCTCGATAGCTTTTATTTTTATGAAACCCGCCATCAGAAGATGTATGAGTCCATCAAGGACTTGTATGCGTCCCGAAAGAATGTTGATTTAATTACCCTCTCAGATTATTTAAAGAACAAAGCCCTGTTTGAATCAATCGGCGGATTAAGTTATATTTCTGAGATTGCTGATTTTGTGCCCACCGCGGCGAATGTGAAATATTACATTGATATCGTCAAAGAAAAAGGCATTCAGCGTCAGCTGATCAAGAATTCCACGGAAATTATTTCTAAGAGTTACGGCACTAATGTTAATGTTGATGAATTAGTTGATGCCGCTGAACAGCTGATTTTTGAAATTGCAACCGCAAAGCAAAAACAGCAAGCTGTTCATGTTAAAGATTTGGTTAAAGGGGTTATTGAAAATATTGACAGCCTGTACCAGCGCAAGGAATCAATTACCGGGGTGGCAACGGGATTTACCGATTTTGACCGCATGACATCTGGTTTGCAGAAATCTGACTTAATTATCATTGCCGGACGTCCTTCAATGGGTAAAAGCGCCTTTGCTGTGACCATCGCAGAAAATGCCGCGGTGGACTATAATGTTCCTGTTGCGATTTTTTCGTTAGAAATGTCAAAGGAGCAATTGGTTCAGCGGATGCTTTGTTCGCAGGCGCAGGTGGATGCCCACAAGGTGCGTACGGGCTTTTTATCGCCTTCAGATTGGCCTCATTTAACCAAGGCCGCGGGTAAATTATCGAATGTCCCTATTTTTATTGACGATACACCGGCGATTTCTGTGCTTGAATTACGTGCTAAGGCGCGCCGGTTAAAAGCTGCGCATAATATTGGCCTTATTATGGTCGACTATTTACAGCTGATGCAGTCGGGCAGTAAGGTTGAAAGCCGCCAACAAGAAATTTCCGAAATCTCTAGGAGTTTAAAGGCTTTAGCGCGTGAATTAAGTGTTCCGTTGATCGCTATCAGCCAATTATCCCGGGCCGTTGAAAGCCGTCAAGACCATCGCCCGCAATTGTCGGATTTGCGTGAATCCGGAGCCATCGAACAGGACGCGGACGTCGTTGTTCTTTTGATGCGCGAGGAGTATTATAATCCCACAGAAGAAAACCGCGGCATCGCTGAGGCTATTATCGCTAAACAGCGTAATGGGCCTGTAGGGACGGTTAAGATGAAATTCTTCAAAGAATACGTCAAGTTCGCCAATTTAGAAACTGCCCACGCGAATTAAATTCAGTAAATATATCAATAGACCTGCCAATAGACCAGCCAATAGACCTGCCTAGCTTGCTTTTTCCGTTATATGTTTTATACTTTAGATATGATTAGGATGCTTTCAAAATGCCTTATTGTGGCATTTGTCTTTAATTGCATAGGATCCATGCCGGGACATGCGCAAGTAATTGTGCCTTTCATGCCTAAACCTGGGACCATGGTATCTTTAAGTCAGGCATTTACTCCAGCCTATTTAAAAGGCATCACCATTAATCCCAGCGATCCATTAAAATTTGATTTTATCATCCATCAGGGAGATAAGCCTCTTACTGAAGCGCTTAAAAAAGAAGAGTACACTAAATTAATCAAGTATTTTCTAGCGTCCTTAGCTGTTCCCGATAAGCATCAATGGGTGAATTTATCGCCTTATGAAAAGAATTACATCATCAATGATGATTTCGGCAAGACAGCCATGGGCCGTGATCTATTGGCTCAGGACTATCTGCTTAAACAAATCACCGTGTCATTGATGTACCCGGAAACAGGATTAGGGAAAGAATTCTGGGATAAGGTATACGCCAAGATTTATAAGGAATATCCCAACAATTTAAGCAGATTAGCGGTGGGTGTGGGGACTTTCAATAAGGTCTGGATCATGCCCGACAGCGCCGAGATTTATGAGAAGAATGGAACAGCCTATGTATTGAAGAATCATTTGAAGGTGATGCTGGAAGAGGATTATTTGGCGATGAAAGCAGTGGGGCCTGCCCCTGCGGCACCCCGTCCGTCCTCGTTAGCGCTGGGTGTGGACAAGGGCTCCGCCTCCAAGTCACCCGCTGCTGGGGCATCCCAGATAATGCGTGAAACTATTCTTCCCGCCATTGAGCAAGAAATCAACACAGCCAAAAATTTCGCGCCATTAAGACAAATTTACAGCGGCATGATCTTAGCCGCGTGGTACAAGCGCAGCCTTAAAGAATCGTTGTTAGGGAAAATATACGCAGATAAAGTAAAAATAAAAGGAACTGAATATAAACAAAGCATTCTTAAAGATTTGTCGACCAGAGAACATTCTTTAGAAAAAGTGGCCCCAAGTCCAAGCAAACTTAATGACGTAGAAGCCATTTATAATCAGTATCTCCAATCCTTCAAAAAAGGAGTCTTCAATCTAGTTAAAGAAGAGCATGATCCGCATACGGGGCAAAGCATTCCAAGAAAGTATTTCTCCGGCGGGGCAGTGGGTTACGATTATGACCGTGCCGTGACAGTAACTAAGAACGATGCGGCCATGCGTGGAACGCTTAGCGATGCTGGTAAATTGGACGCTGTTTCAACAGCCCTTGAAATAACTGCGCAAGGCGCTGGAATTTACGGCCTCGTTACTCCTGACGCGGCCATGCAAAGTTTTCATTCTAATCAATTTAAGCTTGTGGGAGGGGGAGAGGTGGATGCTTTTGTTGCTACGCACTTGATAACATGGGCGTTAGAATATTATTCCGAGATTATCTATGGATTATTAAAGAAAGAATTTTCAATCGGGCTTCCAGCAGGTGTTTTATCAGTTAATTCACAAGACAGATATTTATTAGATAGGACTTTGGAAATGTTTGGAAACATATATACAGAGTTAAAGCAAAAAGGGATTGATCACGTGCCGTATTTTAAGATGTTTGTAAGATTAAGTGAGGCTGGAGTTGATGACTTTATTTTTGTTGTTAATTATCGTGAAGAGTTTTTAATCCCTCCTTTTGATTCAGATACTTTTGCAGATTTTACCAAAAGAATGGCTTCAATGACTCAGATTACTCCTAAGAGAGTAAAAGTGGTAGGATTTTTTGGAAATAAAAGTATTTCAATGGAGGGAGAGAGAAACAATATTATTTATTCAAATCAGGCCATGTTCGCCAATCTCGCGACGCCAATACAAAAGAACGCAGCGATGGATCGATCTTCTACCAGAGCGAGAAGAATGATCATTGATGCAAGATTAAATAAAAATTTGACGCAGGCAAAACTTGCCGAAAGGATCCTTCTAGCTCAAGGGAATGCTAGGCCAACAATAAGTCAGGTAGAGTCATTAAGGATTATGCTGTCGGGCATGGAGAATGGGAAAGAAAAGCGGCCTCTTTACACAAGAAAAGAAATGTTGCGTATTATAAGTAGGCTGTTGAATTTGGATTTCAAAATATTATGGGTGAAGATTGTATTAGAACACGCAGGACATGAAAACCGAGGTGATTATCGTAACAGTTTGCCTAATATTTTATGGATAGCCCGTATTTTAAAAGGCCTATCCTTGCCTGAAGTTGAACAAATCGCCAAAGAACAAGGGTATTCACCATTGATCACGAGTGAAAATTTAAGTAGTTATGAGAATGGGCGTGTTCCAAAGATTGCTACGTTGCAAGATTTGATTGCCATATTGGATATTAATGAGGATAATTTATTGGGCATTACAAGGGAAGCTGTTGAAAATGCTTTTGAAGTTGCTGATAGGAAATTTCCTAATGCTGAAAAGGCAATGGCTGGAGGAATAAGCCCAGGCGGTATCGACCTTAATTCTTCTAATCTGAACTTGAAGATCAAGCGTGACGGCAAAGGGGTGGCCTTGCCCTTGGCCCAGCAGGACATAGCCCAATGGGGCCGAATTAAAGGGCTAGAACCGCGTATTTTGGCCATTTTCCCCGTCGAAACCTTACCTGTTTTTTATGGATTAAAGTTAAGATTAAAAGCCGATTGAAAAAAATAAAACTCATTTGACAAGCCTTTGGCGTGACCCTATAATCTGTTCATGCCAAAAACAACTACCCCATTTCTTTTAAGTTTACTGCTTATTTTTATTCTAACAAGCGCTAAAGTCGCCTCTGCACAAGCGGTTACGTCAGATGCTAGCTCGACGGAACATACGGAGTTAGTTAATAAAGCGCTTGATGCGGCTTCATTGGTAGATGAGCCGCCGGAGGCTCCAGCTAAGGCAGAAGAGCCAAAGGCGGAAGAACTAGCAGTTGAAGCTCCTGTTGCAGATGCACCTGCAGAGATGAAGCTTGATGAGAATACTGGTACTTCTTCAGCCCCAACAATGCCGTCAGCAAGTTCTGCCAAGATTGTTAAGACGATCGATATTCAAGGTAACAAAAGCATTGGGATTGCTCAGGTTTTGTCTAAGATTAAGACACGGGTCGGTCAGGAATATCAGGAAGCAGTTATCAGCGATGATTTAAAGCGTTTATACAACACCGGTCATTTTTCTGATGTGCAGATTGATCACGAAGATATCGAAGGCGGATACAAGGTTATTGTCCGTTTGAAAGAAAAACCTATCATTGAAGAAGTAACTTTTTCAAAATTGCGTTACTACAATAAGCGTTTTTTGGAAAGCAAGATCAAGACCCGCAAGGACAAGTTCTTAGATAACAAGACCTTAAAAGATGATATCAATATCGTTGAAGAGTTATATAAGAAAAAAGGCCTGACTCAAGTTAAGGTTGATGTTGAGACATTTTTGGATGATACAACTAATAAAGCCAGCCTGCATTTTATTATCCGTGAAGGTTTTCGGATGAAGATTAAGCGTATTAATGTTTATGGTAACACGGCGTATCAGGATAAGCGATTAATTAAGGTCATGAAATCCCGTCCAGCGTGGTTATTTAATTCAGGGTTTATGAAAGAAGATCAGCTTGAAGAAGATATGACGCGGCTCCAGCAGTATTATGAACAGAATGGGTATATTGATGCTAAATCGACCTATAAGGTAGATCCCTTATTTAAGGGTTTAGTTAACGTGGATGTGACGATAGAAGAAGGTAAGCGGTATTATGTTGGCGATGTGGCCTTCAGCGGCAATGCGGTTCTGACTGAATTTGACATAAAGAGTAACGTTAAGAATATCCGTGAAGGGAATGTGTTCAGCCGTGAAAAACTTGACGAGGATGTGGGCAATGTCCGTAATGCTTACTTTGACCGCGGGTATATATCAACGACCGTTGAGGAAACAACATCGTTTAACACGGAAACAGGTAAGGTTGATGTAAAGCTTCAAATTCAAGAAGGAAAACTTGCATACATTGATAAGATTAAAATTCAGGGTAACGCGCATACGCGTGATATTGTTATTAGACGTGAACTGCGCATGTATCCAGGCGATCAATTTGATGGCAAGAAATTGCGTAAATCCAAAGAACGCCTGCGTAATTTAGGTTATTTCGATGATGTTGGTTATGACATTGAGGATACGGATCAGGCTGACCAAAAAGACTTGGTTGTCCAGGTTAAGGAAGCTAAGACAGGAAGCTTCTCTTTTGGGGGCGGTTACAGCACCGTGGATAAGCTTGTTGGTTTTATCGAGCTTCAGCAAAAGAACTTTGATATCTCTAATTGGCCTTCTTTTACCGGCGGTGGACAAGACCTGCGTATCCGGGGTGAGCTTGGTTCTACCCGCCAGAATGTGCAGTTAAGTTTTACGGAGCCATGGTTCTTTGATTATCCGGTTTCAGCTGGTTTTGATGCGTATTTAACGGATGTCAGTAAGGATAGCAGTACCGGGTATGCCTATGATGAACGCCGTATGGGGGGTGATTTGCGTTTAGGTAAAAGTTTCAATGATAATTTTAACGTCGGCTCTTTTTACCGTCTTGAACAAATCAAGATTAGTAATTTAGACTCCAACGTATCAGCGGATTTGGCGGCGGAAGAAGGAGAAAATCTTGTTAGTTCAACAGGTGTTTCGTCGACATTTGATTTCCGTGATAGCCCGATAGCTCCTACGACAGGTTGGGTGTTTACAAACAGCGCGGATTTAGCTGGGGGCTTTTTAGGCGGGGATAAGGATTTTTACCGCTTGCAGACCAGCGGCAGTTATTATTTCCCAGTCAAATTTAACGAATTAGTCAGTGTGGTGCAGTTAAGCGCGCGGACTGGGGTTGTTAAATCATATTCAGATACAAACGCAGTACCGATCTTTGAGCGTTTCTTTGCAGGCGGACAAAATTCTATTCGCGGTTATAATGAACGTAAGGTTGGCCCTCTTGATGTTAATACAGAAGATCCAATAGGCGGGGAAACAATTCTTCTAGGCAGCGCTGAGTATACGGTGCCTATTGTTGATATTCTCAAAGCCGCTGTCTTTTTTGATACGGGTAATGTTTGGAGTAAGGCCAAGGATTACGCCAGCGGAGGGATTAAATCAGGTACAGGTGTTGGCTTACGTGTTAAAACACCCATCGGCCCAATTAAGCTGGACTACGGTATTCCGCTTAATAAAGAAGAGGGCGAAGAAAAGAAAAGCGGTAAGTTTTATTTTAGCGTCAGCCGTGGGTTCTAAATATTATCAGCAAACAGTATAAACTTGAGGAGGAAGTATGAAAGCAGTGAGAATGTTAGGATTAGCAGCCGTGTTAGGTTTAGCTTTTACAGTGCCGTCTTTTGCCAAAGATATGAAGATTGGTTATGTTGATTTAAGCCGTCTTTTTGATAATTACTCCAAGACAAAAGAGTATGACGCTGTCCTTCAAAAAGAAGGCGAAGGTTTTCAAAAAGAACGTGACGCGATGATTGCTAAGATCCGTGATGCTCAGGGCAAATTGGCTTTATTAAAAGAAGAAGAAAAACAAAAAGTCAACGCTGATATTGAAAAGCAAAAGGGCGATTTGATCGAATATGACAAGCAAAAACGCGCGGATTTAGCTAAGAAGCGTGATGAAAAGGTGCGTGAAATTTTATTGGAAATCGAAAAGATCGTCAGCACCATGGCTCAAAAAGAAGGATTTGACTTTATTTTAAATGACCGTGTCTTGATTTACGGCGATAAGACCCAAAATATCACGGACGCTGTTTTAAAGACGCTTAACGATAGTTATAAAAAGTAATTTAACATGCAACTATCCTTATCCGATATTGCCCTTTTAGTTGGCGGTGAACTTGTCGGGGAGGGAAGCGTCAAGATTAGCGGTTGTTCAGGTATTCAAGAGGCTAAAGATGGTGAGATAACATTTTTAACCAGCACGAAATACCTTGAGCAGGCAGAGCGGTCAAGCGCAAGTGCTTTTCTTATTCCCCGGCAGATGTCATTGCCGGGGAAAACTTTTATTAAGGTTGATAATCCTTCTTTTGCTTTTACCCAAGTATTGAACCGCTTTATTGAAGAACGTCCTGTTGTTCACCCTAAAGGAATTCATCCTAGCGCGATTATTGCTAATGGTGCGCAAATAGGCAAAGGTGTTTGCGTTGGTGCTTATACAGTGATTGAATCCGGCGCTGTTATTGGCGATGGGAGCATCATTTATAGCCATTGTTACGTCGGTCATGGGACTCAGCTTGGGGCCGGTTGTTTAATTTATCCTAATGTGACCTTGCGTGAAGACATTAGCATCGGCCATCGGGTTATTGTCCATAGCGGGGCTGTTATTGGCTGTGATGGGTATGGTTACGTGACTGTGGACGGTAAGCACGTGAAGATCCCCCAAATTGGGACGGTCATTGTTGAGGATGATGTGGAAATAGGCGCGAATGTCACCATTGACCGGGCGCGTTTTGATAAGACGGTGATTGGTGAGGGCACTAAAATTGATAACTTGGTGCATATCGCCCATAATGTTATAATAGGCAAACATTGCTTGATTGTTGCCCAGGTCGGAATTTCCGGAAGCTCCAAGATTGGCAATTATGTTATTCTGGCAGGTCAGGCGGGAATTGTCGGGCACTTGACCATTGGCGACGGCGCGATTGTCACCGCACAGTCGGGAGTGAGTAAATCAATCCCTGCAGGCACGCAGGTTTTTGGTTCTCCGGCCCAGCCGTTAAAACAAGCTTTTAGGAACAACGCGCATATCCAGCGCCTTGATCAATACGCGGAGACTATTAAGGATTTAAAAAAGCGCGTCGAAGAACTAGAGACAAGATAATATTAATGAACCAACAAACGATTATCAATCCTGTTTCATTAACCGGAATTGGCTTACATACGGGTACAAAGTCCACGATTACCATAAAACCTGCTTCCGTCGGGGAAGGGATCTGTTTTATTCGGATGGATTTGCCGCAAAGACCGGTGGTGCGGGTTTGCCCTCAAACGGCGGTGATGGATCCTCAGGTCACGCGATGCACGGCCGTCGAGGAAAACGGTGCGCGGGTGTATACCATTGAGCATTTATTAGCCGCTTTTCATGGGCTTGGCATTGATAACGCGGCTGTTGAGATTTCTGGGGAAGAAGTGCCGGGGTTAGACGGCAGTGCGTTAGAATTTTTAACGGCGCTTAAAAAAGCGGGGATTATCGGGCAAAATGCGCCCCGGGCATATATTGATATAACGGCACCGATTAGCGTATCTTTTGCGGACGCGTCGGTTACCATTTTTCCCTCGGATGGTTTTAAGGTCTCGTATACGCTTGATTATGACCATCCGCAATTGCGGTCCCAGTTTTTTTCCTGCTCCATGGCAGGCAATGTTTTTGAAACACAGCTAGCGTCTTCACGTACCTTTTGTTTAGAAAGTGAAGTGCCGTTGATCCGCGCGAAGGGATTAGGCAAAGGGGCTAATGAGCAAAATACCTTGGTCATGGGGCAAGATGGCCCAATTGGTAACCATCTTCGTTTTGCCGATGAATGCGCTAGGCATAAAGCGTTGGATATTGTTGGTGATTTCTTTTTATTAGGCAAGCCCTTACGAGGGCATGTGATCGGCTTAAAAAGCGGGCACGCATTAAATCGTCAATTGGTTTGGAAAATTATGGAGCAAAACCGTATGAGTGGAAAAGTTTACGATATCAACGATATCATGAAAATTTTGCCGCACCGCTACCCATTCCTGCTGGTGGATAGGGTGATTGAAGTTGAATCGGGTAAAAAAGGAATCGGCATCAAGAATGTCACGATCAATGATGGTTTTTTTCAAGGCCATTTTCCAAGCAAGCCGGTGATGCCTGGTGTCCTAATGGTTGAGGCCATGGCGCAGACGGCCGGTGTTGTGGTCTTGACGAGCGGGGCACATCCTGATAAAGTAGCCCTGTTTATGGCTATTGAGTCGGTCAAATTCCGCAAGGTTGTAAGCCCTGGCGACCAATTAATGATGGAAGTGGAAATTTTAAGGGATAGGGACCGCACCGCCCATGTAAAGGGTGTAGCTAAGGTCGACGGTGAGGTTGTCGTCGAGGCAGCAATGCTTTTTTCGTACACGGACAGTAAATATCTCAATGCTTAATATCATGACACCGCAAATACATAAAACAGCGATCATCAGCGCTGACGCAAAAATAGGCGCGAATGCCTCTATTGGGCCTTATACAGTTATCGAAGGGCCTGTGATTATCGGAGACGATGCAGTTATCGGCGCGCATTGCGTGATTGAGGGGAATACCACCCTAGGCAAGAACTGCCAAATCTTTTCAGGGGCTGTCATTGGTTCCTGCCCTCAGGATAAAAAGCACCGTCTTGAAGATAAAGTTTTTCTGGAAATCGGTGATAATAATATTTTCCGTGAATATGTGACCGTCAACCCCGGCACTATTGAAGGCGGCGGTACCACGCGCATTGGCAATGGCAATCTATTTATGGCCTGTTCTCACGTAGCGCATGATTGTAGTATCGGCAATGACTGCACCTTAGCGAACTATGTTGGTTTATCGGGGCACGTGACCATTGAAGATCGCGCGGTAATAGGCGGACTGACCGGCATCCATCAATTTGCCCGTGTTGGTTTTTTGTCCATGGTAGGCGGATGCTCCAAGGTCAATCAGGATGTGCCGCCGTTTGGTTTAGTCGATGGTAATCCTGCGACCCTGCGCGGATTGAATTTAGTCGGGTTAAAGCGCGCAGGTTTAGCGTCACAAACCATGGTCGATTTACGCAGGGCCTTTAAGATACTTTTTAATGATGGCCATACCCGTAGTAATGCCATCACCCTGGTGCGGGAACAATTAAACGGTGTTGCGGAAATAAAACGTGTTATTGATTTTATCCAGAGTTCCAAGCGGGGGATTTCGTAGTTAAGAGGTATTGCATTGAAAGGCTGATAAAAGAGGTAAGCGGTAAGTGATAAGCGGGAAAAAAATAGGGTTGATTGCAGGGAACGGGAAGTTCCCTTTTTTATTTACGAGGGCCGCGAAGGACCAGGGTTACCGCATTGTCGCCGCTGGCGTCGTCGGTGACACTTCGCCGCTATTGTTTTTTATGGCCGACAAATTAACGTATTTTAAAGTCGGGGAACTTAAAAAGCTCTTCGCGTATTTTAAAGCTAATGATGTTAAAGAAATTATCATGGCAGGCCAGGTGAATCCTGATAATTTGTTTAACCCCAGCGTTGTACTCGATGATGAGTTTCAAGCCTTGGCCCAAGCGTTAAGGGACCGTAAGACAGACACTATTTTCGGCGCCGTGGCAGACCGGCTGGAAAAAGAAGGCATGGCCTTGCTTGACTCTACGTTCTTGTTAAAGAAATATCTAGCCCCTAAAGGAACATTAACCAAGCGCGGTCCCAGCGTCAGCGAACTGGCTGATATTGAATTTGGGTTTACCATTGCCAAGCTCATGGGCGGTATTGATATCGGCCAGACGGTCGTGGTTAAAGAAAAAGCAATTGTGGCCATTGAAGCGATGGAAGGGACGGACCGCGCCATTGAACGCGGCGGCAAGATTGCCCACGGCGGGGCAGTGGTGGTCAAAACATCCAAGCCTAAACAAGACAGCCGATTTGATGTGCCGGTGATTGGGCCGCGGACTATTGAGACCATGATTAAGGTTAAGGCCGCTCTGTTGTGCGTTGAAGCCGGAAAGACCTTAATCATTGATTATGAAAAAGTGGTTGAATTAGCCAACAAAAATAATATCTGCATCACCGCCGCTTAACATTACCGACGGAGATAACAAAAGAAAGCGTTTTCTTGATTTTCTCCTGCTGGCCTTGTTTTAGCCTCTCTTATAGTAAATACTTTATATCATGAAGCTGTTATTGATAAGATTAACAATTACTGCGTTTTTATTTAACTCCGTTGGGGTTATACCTATCCATGCCGGTGAGGTGGTTGTGCCGCTCATGCCCGCACCCGGTCAAATGGTTGCGTTAAGCCCGGCGTATCAGCCTGCGCAATTAAAAGGGATTACAATCCATCCGGACGATGCCCTAAAATTTGATTTTTTAATCAATCGCGGTGATGGCGCGCTTACAACGGCCGATAAGAATATTGAATATAAAAAGCTGGTGAAGTATTTTTTAGCCGCCTTGACCGTTCCTGAAGAAAACCAATGGGTCAACCTATCTCCTTATGAAAAAGACCGCATTATTGAGGATAATTTCGGCAAGACCGAAATGGGCCGCGATCTTTTATCTCAAGACTATTTCTTAAAACAAATTACGTCGTCTCTTATGTACCCTGAATCCGGGTTAGGCAAAAAGTTTTGGGACAGGGTTTATGCGCGGGCATGGCATGAATATCACACGACCAATGTTCCTGTTAATATTTTTAATAAGGTGTGGATTGTGCCTGATGAAGCGGTCGTCTATGAAAGCAAGGGAAGCGCGTTTATTTTAAAGAGTCATTTGAAGGTGATGCTTGATCAAGATTATTTAGCAGTGGATAGAAATGTGCGAGCGGGTGGCAGCAATTTAGGGCTTTTGCCCGCAGCGGCAGGGGAAGATGCAGAATGTGACGCGCCCCCACGGGGGGATGGGTGCCGCGAGGACAAAAGGCCGAAATTGCTGACAGAACCCGTCCATGTAATGCCATCTCAAATAATTCGAGAGATTATTCTCCCTGAACTCGAACGCGAAGTAAATGAAGGAAAGAATTTCGCTCTCCTGCGTCAGATTTACAGTGGTATGGTATTAGCGACGTGGTATAAAAAGAGCCTTAAAGGCTCTCTTTTAGATAAGTTCTTTGTCAACAAGAATAAAGTGAAAGGGTCTAAGCTAGATGGAAACGATCTTCAAGAGATTTATAAACAGTATTTAGCCGCTTTCAAAAAAGGCGTTTACAACTACATAAAAGAAGACGTCGACAAATACACCAATCAGCCAGTGCCGCGAAAATATTTTTCGGGTGGTTTTAAGGCTAATGATGCGATGGTTCACATTGTTGATAGAGCAGCAATTATATCGAATCAAATTACTGCGGATGCGTCTTTTAGTCTAAAAGATTTGGATAAGGCTTCGGTTGCTTTAGAGACAGATATGCCAAATAAAAATGAGTTGAATCTTAGCATGCATATAAATCAATTTATTCATGGTTCAAATATTAAAGAACAGCTTAAAGTATTAATGATTAATGAATTACATGGAGTATTAGGATCTGACCTAACTGTTGGAGAGTTGCTTAAAAAAAGTAAGAAGGAGTTGTTTGGGATTGGATCAATACTTGAGAGAACACTTGAAGAATTGTTAGGCCAATATGTTGATCGTGATGGAAAACCGTATCATTTAGAGTACAGTTTGAAAAGTCGAATTAAGGGTAAAGATCCAAATAATGTTCGTGTTGAAGAATTCTTAGTGGTGATGTATAACGAGCTTGGAGAAAATAAAAATAAAGTAAGTGTCGCAATTGAAGATGAGGGGTTTAGAACAATAGGTGATCTTTTGACAGGGCCTAGGAAAATTAGGTTAAGTAGAGTATCGTTTGGTGCACTGTCAAAAGCCTTATATGAGTTCGGCTGGCAATTGCATCCAAATCGCGTAAACTTTAGCAGGGCAATGACAGCGGTAGCAGATGACGAGGAGAAAATTGAAACGATGGGTATTCACAACGGCGAGGTTCAGTTATTAAAAGACAGTGATCAAAGAAAAGGTAGGATAATTGCATTCTTGAATAAATTACCTGATTTCTTACACAACAGAAACGGCGTCGGACATGTGGCCGTGGCTACAAATGATAATAGAACATTTAGAATAACATTGGATGATAGCATGAGTATGTATTTGGAAATGCCCTTGCCCGTCAGTCCAAATAGAATGAATTCTAAAATAAGTATTAACCGTGTTCTCAATTATTTTTCTGCGACTAAGTTTAATAATTACCCGATACGGTTTATTAAGCGAGTGAATAGAATCTCTGAGAAGGCAACTGAGATAAGTACGGTTAGTTTTGAATTGTTAAGGGAAAAGAAAAAGATACAGGTGGATATTGTAGAGACTTCTCCCGATAAGTATTCTTATTACGTGGTTATGAGTGAGCTGTCAATTCAGGAGCGAAGAAATTTCTTAAATCAATTTGTTGATTTTCTAAATAGCAAGGGTATTGCTACAGATTTGATCTTGTTTCATCCGCGGGTATATAGTAGCCCAGACGAGATAAAAGCTTTAAGCGTAGAAGAGTTTCTCGATAGATATAAAGAGAACCTGGAGAGAATAAGTTACTTCGGGGCTCGGATTGAAGATGCATTAAAAGAGAAGATTGCTGAATTAAGAGAGAAAGGTATCCGTACGATCGGAAATTTAATAAACCGTAGCGATGAAGTAAAGGATGCTCTTTCTAAAGTAAGAAACTTTGGTCAAGGCTCTTTTAAAGCATTGGATAAATTTCTATATAGTTTGGGCCTTGAATTAAAACAAGCTGCGGCAGATGACGCAATGTTGGCTAATGCCAGCCTGCTTCGTGATGTAAAAAAGGTTATCGAGGGGTATAAGCAATATAAGGTAGGAGATTTGCTTTCTTTTATCATGAAAAAAGTACCTGAAGGAAAAGACCGTACAACTTTAGGTTTAGCTAAATTATTGAGTGAAAAGAAAATGGAAGGAAATATTACATTTCAAGATTGGAGAAATCGGCTGAGAAATCTTGAGAATTATCATAGTATTTCTTATACGACATTAATGCTTATTAAGGCTGGTCTTGGAATTACAGCAGAGGATGATTTAAGAGAACTGTATATTATGGGGTTTTATGAAAGATATTGGGGTGATTTAAGGAAAGAGGGTTTATCGCTAAGAAATATGGTCAGTTGGGCATTATGGATCCAAGGGGGCAAAGACCAAAATTCTTTAGCTAAACCAATGGGGGTATCAGGAGGAGCTGTAAGTTATGTGATGAATGGAAAAAGAAAATATAATATTTCTGTAATAGATAGTATATTGGGTTATGACGGTATATTAGTGGAGCTTGTTGAAGAATCCAGATTAAAGGATGCTGTAATGACTTATTCTGATTTAAACGAAGCCATGACAGTGTCACGTAGAGGAGTATTTGGGAGCATAGTAGCAGCTGCGCTTTTAGGAGGCGGTGTCGGGGCGGTGCTTTATTCAGGGATCTTAGAAGATAATTTTGTCTTTAATATAAAAGAAGGAGATGTAGGGACGTATTATTATACCCGTACATTGGGAGGTTTTACTGAAACAATACCTATTAATATCAAGGTCATTTCTGTTAAGAAAAATCCTGATGGAAATTATGAGGTTGTCATTGAAGGGACACATGGCTTTACCAAGAAGAGAAGATTGACTTTAAAAGGGCAAGGACGTGCCATTGCAGAGAGTTTAGATATAAGCAGTGATCAAGCCATGAGAGCAGATATAATTATGGCTGTTGGGGTAATTGTTGTGATTGCTGTAGGTGGTGCGATAGCTGTAGGCGGTGCGATTGCTAATTCAAGGACAAATGGCAATTTATTGCAATCAATTTTAAAAGAAGATGGCAGAATAATTGCAGTTGGTACTACTGGTTCTTATACAGATTACGCTGAGCGTAAGTCTTGGCAAGGGGTTACGGTTTTAGGTATTAGAGAATTTAGAATAGATAATATAAGCTCTTGGGTTGTAACGCTTAGATTACCGAATGGTGAACAGATATTACGCACATCATTAGAACCTAATCGCTTAAGCGGATTTGAAGCGGATAAGGCTAAATTGCCTGCTCCCGGTGGGATCGACCTTAACTCTAAGAATCTTAATCTTCAGCTAAAAGGTGATGGATCCGCTGGATTGCCTATCAATAGTGTTGATTTAGCCCAATTGAAAGATGTTCAAGGGTTTGAGCCGGTGATTTTGGATATCGCCCAAGCCCGGAATGTGCCTATTCTTCAGGAAATTACTGCCGCCGCCGTTTCATTTCATTGACACCCCGTCGTAAATTCTTTATAATGTTAAAATTATTTAAGCCGCGAGCAATCGCGCAGCTGCGTGTCCATCTTCATTTATACAAGAAGGGATTATTTGTGGAAACTAATGAATTTAAAGAAGTTAGGGTAAAAAAATTAGAATATCTGCGCGCGCATGGCGTTGAGGGATATGGAAACCAATTTGTCCGCTCGCATGCGATTGCCGATGTCTTGGCAAATTTCACGGAAGGCATTAAGGTTGTCTTAGCTGGGCGGATCATGGCTAATCGGTCGCACGGTAAGGTTCATTTTTTGGATTTAATGGACCAAAGCGGACGCATGCAATTGTTTGTGAAATTAGATAATATCGGGCAGGAAGCTTTTGATTTATTAGAGCATTTGGATTTAGGGGATATTATCGGCGTCGAGGGTGAGACTTTTATTACCAAGACCGGCCAGCAAAGCATCCGCGTCAATAAATACCATGTGCTGTCAAAATCTCTGCAAACCATGCCGGAAAAATGGCATGGACTTAAGGATGTGGATATCCGTTACCGCCAGCGTTATGTGGATTTGATTGCCAATACCGAGGTGCGCGATGTCTTTATCAAGCGCAGAAAGGAGGGTTCCTATATCCGTAATTTCTTGGATTCACTCGGGTTTCTCGAGG
>CAZCHB010000003.1:0-976 GCA_964498235.1 uncultured Planctomycetales bacterium | reverse complement strand
GAGGTGGAAACGCCCATGCTTCAGCCCTTAGCCGGCGGGGCACGCGGCCGTCCATTTAAGTCCCGTCATAATACCCTTGATATGGATGTATTCTTGCGCATCGCGCCGGAATTGTATTTAAAGCGTTTACTCGTCGGCGGTCTAGAGAAAGTCTATGAATTAAACCGTAATTTCCGTAATGAGGGGATATCCACCCGTCATAATCCTGAATTTACCATGCTTGAAGTGTACCAGTCCTACGGTAATTTTGAAGACATGATGAAATTAACCGAAGACATGGTCTCCGCGGCGGTTAAATTAATTCACGGTTCTTACAAATTGACCTACCAGGGCAAGGAAATTGATTTCACACCGCCGTGGACCAGACGTTCTTTTGCGCAGGTAGTTAAGGAAAATTTCAATATTGATCCCGAAGATACGGCGCAGGTCATGTTAGAGAAAGTAAAACTTAAGCGCCCCGGGCATATTAAGGTGGAAAAATTAACTCGTTCCGGTGTTATGAAGCTCGTCGAGGATGTTCTTGATGAACAGGCTACGGCGAATCCGGTGTTTATGTTGGATTATTTTACATTCTTATCGCCGCTTGCCAAGGCGCATCCGGATAATCCCGCGATCGCCCAGCGTTTTGAATTCTTTATTGCCGGGATGGAAGTAGGTAACGCCTATTCCGAGCTTAATGACCCGCAGGAACAGCGTAAACGCTTATTGGCAGATTTGGAAGACGATGTTGAAACAGGCAATCGCGTCATCGACGAAGATTTTGTCACCGCGCTTGAATACGGCATGCCGCCCGCCGGCGGTCTTGGTATCGGTATTGATCGTTTAGTTATGTTATTAACAGATTCAGCGTCGATTAGAGACGTAGTTTTATTTCCGTTATTAAAAGCCGAACAAAGTATTTAAAGATAGAAGTTTGGGATATTAGAAAAGGGATTAGGCAAGTTTATGAAGAACTGAACTTCTCCCACCACATGCC
>CAZCHB010000002.1:11958-28166 GCA_964498235.1 uncultured Planctomycetales bacterium | reverse complement strand
GGCGCTTCATATCCTGCAACATAGGTTTTTTGGCTTTCTTCCGCGATACCGAAACTCAAGTCTTTTTCAAACATAATTGTTTCTTGATACGCTGGATTAAACCCGACGGTGTATGCAGATTTAACAACCCTGTCTGTCGCAAGACCCCTAGTAATGGCCCCAAAGGTAACTAACCCGGCGATAAAATTACTGTTGTAATAAAATTCAGTCTTCTGCTGACCAGCAACGGAGATAATCTTATTGCCGGTTGTCGTGTCAATGGTCAAGCGGCGGCTAAAACCGTGGATTGTATCTTGATTATCAATAACCAAACGCGAATCGTCAACAACCCTGGTAATAGCATCAGCATTAACCGCGGTATTCGTATAACGGACACTTCCTTGAATTGGATTCATGACACGGCTAATCTGCGTACCTATATCCATGCGATAAGCCAAGCTTTCTTCATTACCATTATTATGAACTACCGACGATAAAAAGACATCGTGCTGATTATAGCGGCTTAACGTAATTAGATGCGGTGTTGCTGAGGCAATCGGCCCCGTAAATCCTCCATATACATCCACCCAGATCTTGCCCGTTACATCGTGGACAATTTCTTTTAGAACCACATCGTTTGGATTTTCACTGACACGGCCCGCCCATGCAAAGACCGTGTGCGCCCAACGGATAGCTGGCTTTTCTTTAGCTAAGGCTTTCGCGCGAGCAATATAATCTTTTGGATTAGCCAAGCCATCAACGTGATTTAAAGTATTTTGATAGGTCTTATCGCCGGTCTTTAGCATCATCTGCTGATTCGCGTATTCAAAGATGGTAATAAACTTCGATGTCACGCGCATGGTCTGCACGCCGTTGTTAAAGACCTCTAAATCATATTGATTGGTGCTGGAATTTAAAACCTTCATCCACACATCGCGGTCAATGGGGAAAACAACGCTGGCAATCACACGCTGAGTACGGCCATTACCCAAGACATCAAAATCAACCACAAAATCCCTAAACAGATTATTCTTAATGCGAATACGTTCCAACGACGGTAAACGGCTGACATGTTGTAAGAGGCGTTCATAAGTATCGGCCCCAAACATATTAATACCCTGAGCATTTAAAATAGGACGGCCTTGAATTAAGGTGCGTCCGCGCATTTCCGGCAAACTAAAGGTTACTCCGCCTGCCTTTAATGCCTGGGCACGGGCAATCGCTTCAGCATTTTGAGCGCGGGAGCGGTTTAAATAATCACGGGTTTCATTTAGAGAAGATACTTCTACCCAATGCAAGGCGCGTCCCTGATCATCAATAAAAACAGCTTCCTGCATGTTCTGGTTATTAAAGAATGGCAATTTTTCACGCGTTAGACGGCTGGCATCTTTTGCGTTATAAACGCGTTGACGCATGGCCAGGCGTTCTTGAGGATCAGTTATCAACGTCGGGTTTGTCGCTTCTTCCATCGTCACCATATGGGCCAGCCGGTTAATCGCCGGGAATTCCTGCATGGCAATGCGGTATTGAATTAAAGAAGACAACGACCGATTACCAATAGCCGTGTTCCATCCAAATCCTGACGGGACACCTTTGGCAGTCGCTTGCGGCAAACTGTTATAGTTAACCATCCGTTTAAGCTCGCCGGAATATAATAAGATTTTCGCCTCTAAGCTGGAAACATCCATACCGCGCTGGGATAAATAATTGCGCGATTGACGTAAGGCAAAAACATATTGCGCGGTTACTTCAGGAAAGCCGACAGCCATACCTTGACGCGAAGCCCTTCGCATCACAGGGTCAATCGCGTCTAATAATTGCAGATTTAAACGGTTGTTCCAATTAACCGTGACACCAAAATGCGACGGGTCGGCGATACGGTTTAAATAAGCTGTATATTCCGCTTCATTAAGCCCAAAGAGATTCATAAATCCTTGCGGCCCTAAGAACGATAACCAGCGGGTTTGGGCGCTGGCAGAGAAACCGGCTTGACCTTCACCATTGCGGATTAATCCAACTTGACTATCCCACATGCTGCTTCTCATCCACCCTAAAATATTATTGGCAATTTGCGAGGCGCGCGCGTCACCACGCTCAGAAGCATATAAAGAAAGAAAAGCATAGATAATTGCATTTGGATCCGCGGGCTTATAACTGCCGTATTCATTGGCAATGGTAAAGCCGCCGCTCTGATGACGGCTTTTTAGTATGGTGGCAATCGCGTCAACGATAGGCATTATTTCCGTCTTCGCGTCCTTATCCTGACTGCCGGCGCTAATTAAATAATGCATCAGCGCTAAACCAACCGCCGCGTTATTACCCAGGTCTTTATACGCGCTTTTATTTTCCGCAGTATACGCATTGTACGCGTTAGCAAAACCGCCAAAGCTTCGATTATCTTTTGTTAAAACGCCATATATTGTCTTGAAACGATTGATGGTCTCGCGGGCAATCTCGTATTGGCCCGTCCTAACCGCATAATTGATATACATGGCCGTATCAAAAATATACGCATCCGGCGCATAAAAACGGCTTTGCTGGTCGTGGCTTATAGGCAACTTCGTCCATACATGCTGATCCATCCCTCCGCCTAACACGCCAGTGTGGATAATGGCTCCGCCCTGCCCGTTTAACATCAGGCTGTATTGGTCATAACGCTTGACATCCGCTTGGGCTTTCTCAAGATTACGGCGGACGCCAGCCAAGGTCAACATCACCACTTCAGTTTCTGTTGATCCATCCGCGTTGGTATGCACAGCCGCGTACATCGGCACATCAACACCCTCGTTGCCTAAATGAATTTTCCCAATGGTAATCATCTTGGCCCGTTTTTCCAAAGCTTGGAACTCCTCGAAACTATAAGCAACGCGGCGATTTTTAAAGGTGCCTTCGACGACCTTGTACGCGTGAACATTGGGATTTCTTAAATCGTTTAGAATATCTTCTGTCACTTGACGCTCAAAAACCAAACTTAAAGGAAATCCGAAAATATAAAAATTAATCCGCGGCGTCCCCGGTGCCGCTTCAAATACCTTGGCATCTTTACCGACGGCGGCGTTAACTAAGGACATAGTGCTAACTGTAATTCCCATCTGGCTGAAAATCCAAGAAAATAAATTTGCGCCCACATTAAGGCGGTCAATGGGGACATTATATAAAGAACGTCCAGCGGCGATCTTGACGGGATTTAATTCCGTTAAACTGCCATATTCCTGACGCAGGGCAATACCTAAGGCGCCTCCAATACGGGCCATTGACCCTAAAATGTTTAAACTGCTTTGCATAAGGCCGATATAATGCAAGCGGTCAATTTCCACGCCTAAACGGGTGATATAGTCATAATATTCAACGGCCTTTTGCTCCGTCATGTGTTCGGCCAATAACACCTTACCCTTAGCCAGGTATGCAGCTTTATCTTGGGCTGAAACTTCCCGCCAATTAAGCCCTCCGTCAAGACCAAAGGCAATCTTGGCAAATAACCATTCTTTTTCTTCCTGCGTCGGAGGCTTAATGCCCTTATAGTTAAACAAATCAAACGCGGCGTTAGCAATGGTTTGAATAGGCGCGCCTATGCGAGCCATGTTAAGCGCCATGGAAATCGGAGCTAAGATTAAATTCATGGTTATCTTATTATTTAAAACCGTTAAATATTCCTGTGACTTTTCCGCCTGACGGATAACTAAATCTTCTGCGACATGAGCCTTAATTAATTCCTGCACGGCATAGGAGCGGCCAAGGACGATCTCCCCGCGGGTTAACATGTCGCCGTATTGAGGCACGTAATCGTCGGGGTTAGCAGAATTAGCTTCTTCCTCGCTCATCCATGACATGATAATGATCGCCGCGCCCGGATCAAAGGGCCAGAATTTAACTGGACGCCATTGCCCTTTAGCATCACGCATGATGATGCGTTCACGGCCATTATAAACACGGCTTGAAATATCAGCGGTGGTAAACCAATGCCCGATCTCCTTAGTAATTAACCCCCGGGCTGAACGCGTACCTGTTTCAGCGCCGATGATAGGAAGATTATTCCCCGGGATAGCAACCTTTGGCGCAAGCCGTCTGGCTTCATCATTTTGCGGCGCGCGGGTATTGTGGCTGGTCACCATCAGCACTGTCGATACTGCCTGCGCACTTTTCATGGCATCTTCGGCGAACGCATAGGCATCCTGTGCCGCCTTTGCTCCCGCCCATAATACCCCTTCAATAGGCCGACCGTTAAACGTCCCCTTAATATGGATAATAAAGTCTTTTCGTCCCTCAACACGGGCGCGGGTTTCCGCGGCCCTTAAATTTAACCCTGGTTGAGATAAGGCGGTGCGTATTACCGACCAGTCTGATGTGTTAGATGGCGTCACATGGAAGCTGATTTCATTGCTTTGATCTTCCATGAATGCCTGCCACTCTTTAATGGACATGCCCGCGATCTTGGCAAAGCTGGTCTTATCAAGCACCACGTACTCAAGCCCCATATACGGGCGAAGGACATGTTCACGCAAATTGCGGCCAGCGGCGACCAATAATCTTTGCTCATTAACATTACCGCCGTAGGCTAGATTAATCCGTGCCATGGCTTGTACAACTTGACGGCTGAAGGCATTGTCAACACCGCCCATTAGGGCTTGTGTGGCCATGCTTAATAATTGTTCGGGGGAAATGGCTGTCGCGGCCGCTGCATCAACTGCAGGTCTAGCAACTGCTAGACTTGGGGCGGCGGCGACAGCCGGAAGAGCATCGATAACTAATGAACGTTCATCAGGAACATTTAAAGCCTGCAGTACCCGAGGCAATTGAGCGACTGGTGCTGGTGCTATAAGATTAACCGACGCTTGCGCATCAGCAATAATTAAAGTTCTTAGAAATTCAAAGAAAGATTGAGAGCCATTTATTGTCCATATTCCACTATTTCTTGCCTTGTCATATAGATGGATAAGTTCAAGGTCATGGCGCAACATTTTATCCGCCAGCCAGGGACTAAAATCAAAGGCGCCGGGGACAATATGATGACCCAAAGACAAAGCGCCGGTATTGGGGTCTTCCAAGGCTAAGATCAAACGCGCCGCCTGCTCACCGCCAGCATATTGTAAAATTCCATTCTGGCCTATTGCTTCCGCCGACTTAACCAAAGCATGGATTTCAGCACTGATAATCCACATGCCCAAAAGCCCATGATAAAATTGCTTGGCTGATTCTGCCGTTAAGGTCAGCCACGGATATCTTGCATTAAACTTAGCACGCTCATCTTCCTTCATCCCCTTAGTCTCTGCGGCATAACGCATCCACTGGATAACATGAAGCGGGGCCGTCACGATCAAAGCAATAGCCTTCGCGTTTAAGGCCGTAAAATATACCCGCCGGGCGATGTCGGATGTCTTTCCAATTTCAAGATCTAAAGCTTTGGCTAATAAGAATGCTCTTGCCGGTCGTCCGCGGGCCAAAAGCTTATTATTGTTAATTAAATTAACAATTGCTTCTTTCGCAGCTTGATCATCACGCTTGCCCCACAATGCCCTTGCGTCATTGGTCAACCCAGCTATCTTTGTTTGATGCTGCAACTCTAAATCCGCGACCCGATTTCTCATTATTACAATCTTGCTTAAACCTAAATTAATCCCAATCACCGTCAACCCTAAGGCGGCAAGCCCGCGCCAATCATGGGTTAAATGCAAGGCATCAAAGAGGCCTTGCACGATTGAATATGCCCCTGCCGGCAAGAAGCCAAAAATACTGATAAAGCTAGGTGATACTATCGCGATGGCCAAAACAGCCATTGGACGCGCAACAAAAACCATAAAACCACGGCTTGCAGCAAAACTTAGAAAGCCCGTCAGTAACGGCGCGCGCATGCGGGAGGTGATCACAAAATTATTAAGCGCATAAGGCAGGTGATGGCTTAATCTTAAATTAGCAATGATTTGCTCTTTGCTAAACAAATCGCTTTCTTGCTTGAGTGCGGCCTTGACTTGCGGATGCACCTTGCCGGTCAAATAATCTTCAACAAACTCATTAAACAATACATTGCGCCACATGCGGCTAAAGAAGAAATTCCATCCAACAGAAACCAAGAACGGCGCCAAGAAACCAACCAACGGCCCCGCGATAATGCCCCAGCCGCCCGCCATAATGCCAATTACACTCCCAATGATTGTAGCTGCCCAAACCAATTGCTGATGCGCTTTAACATACGCTGTGTAACTTAATATTTTAATTTCGCGTGAGACATATTTGTTAAAACCATATTGGGTAATAAAATCTTTATTGGTCAGGCCATCATTAAAAACATAATCCAGCGCCGCTTTTTCCTGACGGCTCATTGTTTTCAATTGATGTTTCAATCGCATGCCGTACAGCGGTTTTTCATTCTTCATCCGTATAATATCCCGCACCAGCCCCCCAAGCGCCATCATCACCACCGCAACCGGTACCACTAAAACAAGACCTGTGACTCCCGCGTTAACAAAAACGCTTAAAATTGAATGCACGCCTAAACCTGCCGATAAGAACATAATCTGCCGGATTACACGCGGCATATACGACTTAACCTGCTCGGATAAGACCCTCGCCTTTAGTGCAATAGCAAATGCAAAAATCCCGACAATCCCAATCACAGCCCAGCTGCTCAAGACTGCTTGAAGCACCATAAATCCAATATCAATCCGGCCAATGCCCGCCATTGCCTCAGCCGCCATTGCGTTTGGAGCGATTAGAAGAATCGGCGTTACTATCAGGGTAATTAAAAACGCTTTAATTCCAGGCGTTGATGGAGTAATGCGGTATACTGCGTTTTTCAATGGCGCGAAGAACTTGCTCAACAGCCCGAGGATCGTTAACAATATCCCAGGTATCGTTAAGCCCATTATGCTTATAGACATCGAATTGTTTAATGCGGTAAATGTGGATGTGATTCTTGGAATCTCTTGCAGTTGCGAAACTTTCATCGCTGGTACGGACAACATGGTGGAATTTAATCGCTTCCATGCGGCACCTCCTAATTGATGGATGAAACGGGTTATTTGGTTGTTGGCTAAAATAAGGTAAAGCGGGCTAGTTAACGCTTTAACGCGGGTTAAGGCTTCTAACGCAGAATTTCCACCTCTTGGTTCCCGGCTTAATTGGGCCATACGATGGGACAGACCCTTGGAACCTGATAATGGAAATGGCTTTTGCCCTTCTTCATTTCTTGGATTTTCAGACGCACGTCTGGCACCCAATAATCCAATCAATGTTAAGGACACAAAGTTTCTAAAGCTGTTGTTTAATGTATTATTCGCGTTTACGTCGCCACCCGTTTGAGTCAATCGACGGGCGCTTAAGCTGTCCACACGAACTGAACTGACGCTCATGCGGGAGCTAGATACGCGGTTTATAATTCCAGATACATTGGTACTGTTGCCTGCGGCACCACGGCCATTAGCCGAAGTCCTGTCTGAACGAGTTCCTGCCACTACTACTGCTTGACTGCCTACAACTGTACTTCCGTTTGGACTGATGTTGCCACGGCTGGATCTATTAGAACTTCCTACAGAACCTTGGCCGCTAGTACTACCATTACTGCTTGCTATTTGTACTGCATCATTACTACCGTTGCTTCTTGCTTCTTGACTACTTGTGCTTACTTTTTTACCTGCATTTGCTTCATTTCTTGTAGACAGAGCTTGCGCTAAGTCAATTTCTGTTACTTTTAGAGAAACTGCTGTTTTTACTGCAACTTCTTTATACTCAACTACTTGTCGTACATTTACTACTTGCTCTCCCTTTCCTTCTTTTCTTCTGTCTGATCCGTTGGAGGAACGGACGACAGAGTCTATACGACCCGGATGTATTGACTGCCACGCGGCTCCGTTGGCAATCAAGGTCTCCTTGTCTGAAATATAACCTCTATTTAAAGCAATAGTATCGTTTGGATTAACCTTACTGCGGGTAAATCCAAGCGGTGTTAAGGGCTGAATGAATGCTGGCGGCAATGGTGAGCCTCCAGTCACATTTGGCGCAGGCGGCGCCGGTGTTGTTGGCGGTAGCGCGCCTTGAGGTGATGGTCCCGGACCATTGCCGTTATCCGGTGCCGCGGGCGGTGTCGGCAAGGTATACGGCATGGTTGTTGGGCCTGCTTGTTGACGTCCTTCCACTGGATTAATATCTGCTGGCTTGCCTTTTACAGCCGTGGCATTTGCTCCTAAAAGCATGGCGGCAATAATGAGCGGTTTTACAATATGCTTCACTTGGCCATAGGCCCATTCAAATGATTTTCTAACCGGCCCCTTGGCGGCTTCAGCTTGGGTGCGGGCAATTAAAGCTTGGGTGCGGTCGAGTAAATTAAAATTACGGCTGTCGCTTGTCCTTAGGTTAAGTTCAGCTTTAAGACTTTGACGGACCTGGTCTAATAAGGCAACATCATTCCCTTCTTCATTCAGGATTTTCTCAATGCCTGCGGCAAATGGCGGTAAATTAGCTTTTTCGTGGGCATGCCAGGCGCGGATAAGCGCGGCGCGCAGAGAGGCTTCTGCTCTCTGCTGACCCTTCTCGTCGGCTAATTTGACATCATATTTAAGCGCTAAGCTTTTTAATTGTTCAAAACTGCCCTTGACGCGGGCATTTTCTAAAACAGTCTTGATGGCGCTGATATCTTCATCTGAATATTTAGGAAAAATCTTTTTAAGGTTTTGTGTCCGGCTAACAAGAGCCTTAAGCGTTGTTTTCTCATTAGTGGCGACACGCCAATCTTCAGTGATAAGGCCGTGCTTATGCAGGGCAGCCATAATGGCTTCCACACGGTCAGCCCGGGCAAATTGATGCTTGGCAATGACGCCGCCTAGAATAGCAGATAACTCATCAAATATTTTCCGACGCTGGGCAAGTCCTTCTTCGCTGGCGGCATCCGTCGTGGGAGCCGTTGGGTTAAGACCGGTAATAAAGCCTTCCCTATTATATTTGGTTTCCAATTCTTTAAGTGCCGCTTCAATCTGGTCATTGGTGAGAGGTTGACGGCCGGCTTTTTCCTGCGCTAACGTCCTGGCTTCCTGGGCAATAGCCTCTTGCGATAATTCAGCGACGGTGGTCAACAGTTCCAACGCTTGCCGTCTGGCCGGAGCGGCTAATAGTTTTTGTTCCATCATTGAATTGCCGTAGGCTGAGCCTGTTGTTCTAAAGACTTGGGCGGCAAATTCATTTAAGCCCAGCGCCGTAAGGACATCAAAACGGCTGGCATGTCCTGCACCGACGACCACTAGGTCGTCGCTGTTAAATGACTGGATGGCCTTCATGAGGCTTTCCATTGGATTGCCTATCGGCAGTGCTTTGCGGGCAGATGACGAATTTTGCAGGGCCTTGGCTGGTTTTGCTAATTTGGCTAAGGCTTGGGCCGCGGCTTTTAGTCCTGCTTTTTTGGCTAATTCTTCCAAGACAATAACATTCGGCAATGACGCGCCCTGGAATAATTCCTGATCGCGGCCTGAATGGATGGCCGCTAGCACTCCGTCTCTGTCATTAACCAAGCCTAATAATAACATTAGAGCGGCAAAGGATATTTCTTCAGGTTTCATGGCCTCGCCAATCGCTTGGGCCTGGGCTGTGATTTCTCCTGGATACGCCCTGCTTAACGCATCCTTCATCTGCGGGCTTAATGAACTTATCGTGTTGAGCGTCCTTATAAATTTCATACCCTGCGGCGTAATAAAGCCATCTTGGTATAAAGCAGGCATGGCCTGAATATAGGCTTTAACGGCCTCAACGTCACCGGTCTTTATTTCCGGCCATGTTTTTCGAGTATCAACATGCGCTTCAGCATCGAGACCTGAAAGGGCGTGACGCTGTTGGACGGCTGAAAAAGGTGTTCGGGCAACGGCAACGGCACGGCCTAGGGCATTTTGTCCCTCAACATAATCTTTGCGGGCTAAATAATCCAGCAATTCCATCTGTGCAGTTTGCGTATCACCTTCCTCCAAAAGTTTGTTTAAGCGTGCGCGCATTTGGGTGTTGATTTCAACGTCATTGACATTAAGGACAATGTTGGTCACCGGGCCTTCTCTATATGTCATGCGGTTGGCATCATCCTTGTCCGGGTCAGCGGCACGGCCGGCGATTTGGCGCATCAAGGTGGCATAAAATGGATCAGCAATAAAGACGGCGGCGGTAACATTCTCATGGCCTGGCACCACGCTTAAGAAATTACTCCCCGTCGGGTCACCGACCATGAGCGCAATCACATGGGCGCTTGCACCTTGATAATTAATAATGCCTTGAATGGCTGCCTTAAGCCCTTTCTTCGCTGCTGCGTTTGTATCGCCGTCATTCCCGTAAATCGGTTCTAAAATTTCTGTATCGGCGCCTAGGCGGCCATCGGCTTTCATCTCTTCAAGAATGGCATGGACACGGCGGATTAATTTATCGTCGTAACTGACAACCGGCTTAATATTGGCCCCGCTGTTACGTATTTGTTCTGCTAGGGCTTGGGCACGTTCCTCGTCACCCTGCACTAAATCAATAATGGCTTCTCCATCGGTAATATTTGTCGCAGATATCGGATTGCTTTGGCTGACAACATAGGTGGGTAAGTTTAATTGCAAGGCTGCAGCCTCGGCGATAACAGGCGATCCCGTCATGCCGTTTAAGATACCTTGAATTTCCGTCATAGCCTCCAGGGCATTGACTTCACGGCGGTCAACGCTGCTGCTTAACAAAGCTTCAATCATCCGGCGACGCATGCTCACGCGCCCGACGCCGCGACTGTCATCTTCATCCGCTAAAATGTCTTTATAGCCTAAGGTCAAGGCGATAACACCGGTTAACATCATGCTGCGCAGGGCGTCGGATAAGATAAGTTTTTTACCTTTAACACCAGAAATCCGCAAGGAGTACGCGCCGGTGTCATCAATATCAATATCGTAATGACGTCCTTCGCTAGATTGGCTTACGCCGGCCCAGGCATTGGCTAATTCCAAGAAAGATTCTTTGTCGTTATATCTATCAATACTGGAAAAACGCGGATCATTGACGAGCTTAAGGCGGATGTCTTCTATCTTCTGCTGGTAGCTTGCATGGGGGTTTATTATATATTCATATTCGAGCGCCTGGCCAAAGGCATCGGTCTTGCTCTGGACAAGTTTATCATCAACGGCGTATAGTTGGCGGAAGGCGTCAATGGCCTCGATGGCAAATTCCGACAAGGCATCATATTTTTTGTATTCTTGCGCCAAGAGGCGGCCGGCCTGGCTACCGATATTGCGTATCTGCGGTGGTGACACGGCGTAGCCGTGGAATTCATCGACGATAACACCAGCTATTGCCGCATAAACATCCACGCCGTTTTCTTTAAACGCGCGATGACGGTTTAACACATCTTCGGCTTCTAAGAACAATAACTGCGGCTTATTTGAATGCGCGTCGTATAAATTTTCTAGACCGGCAATTGGAACCACCTGCGCGTCAAATTGCTCTGGACGTTCTGCGCTGGCTATATAACGCAGTTGGCCAATATTGCGATATTCCCCTAATTCATTAAGGACAGAAAGCGCCAGCGAATCTTCGGCAATCTGGTCAATTAAAACCTGGTTAAGCGTCCAATATTCACGCGTGCCATTACCTATATCTATGCCCCGCTCTTGGGCTACACGGTGGGCAGCCAAAATACCTGCTAAACCGGCAAAGGTTTTGCCGTCCCCAGTTTCAAGGCCGCGCAGATTATTATATTCAGGGAAGAAAACAGGCAGGGCTGTTAAGACTTCAAAAACAATTTGATTACGTGTTTTCTCGCTATTTGGATCGTAGGCGACTTCTCCAAATTTAGATTTAACATGCTGGCGATGGACGCGGATGGTTTCCTGCACAATGGACATATGGAAATCATCGTTGGCATCCAATTGTAGGACCGCACTGCCTTGCTTGCTCTTGACGCGCTTGGCGCTTAAAACATTGTTGACGCCCTCCATCACATCCTTTAAATAATCATGGCTGATCTTCTCACCGACACTGACTAAAGCACGGTCTTCTTGAGCAGTCATGGCAGCACTGGCTTTTAACGTGTCGCCGTTATCATTTGCCGCCATTGGTACAGCGCTTCCGGCACCCATCGCATCCGCAAAACTGACTTCTGCATTCTGCGGCTCATGATCCAAACTAGACATTAAATTATCCTGCACCACTGGCGGCGCTGTCGGCATTTGTCCGCCGTCAAGTACCGGCACTTGCGGATATTCAGGTTCGATGGATGGGCTGTCATGATTAACTGGTTCATCACTGTATTGCCCTGCTGGTTCATTGCCCCAGTTGGACGCATCATTGTTATAACCTGCATCATCAGCGTAAGAACCGTCTTCATAAGCTTGGGCTTGCGGATACTGGATTTCTTCAACCGACGCCGGACGTTGTGCTTGAGCGCGGGGGGCGTTTGGATCGACGGTATACATCAGGCTTGGTTGGATTTCTGTATACAATGCATGCAGGTCTTTTGTTGATTTCTTGCCCGCCTTGATTGCGCGGCCCATCATATCGACGATATATTGGGCTTTTTCTTCGGCCCGCTCAACGTTGCGCTGGATTAACCATTTTGTAAACCATTGATCCGCATTTGCGACAGCTTCTTCTATTTGCTCATCATTCCCTTGGGATTTAATAATATATTGACGGTACAAACGATAGTAGGCGGCAAAAGCGTCGAAATCAACGGCTGCAAATTTCCGCAATTTAAGCAGAGCGGCGGCTTCTTCGCCTAAACCTGCTGTCCAGATAGCTTCTATCTTGGCATCCTTGGCAGATTCCGTGATTTCATGCGCCCTGGCCCAAAGGATGACAAAGGACTTAACAATCCTGGCGCCTTGAGTATTTTTGATACGTTTTTTATCAACCGCCTGTAAGGCCTTGATTAAATCTCCTTCGGAGAGAGTCTTTAAATCTTCCAAGAAAATCTGTTGGACCTGATCAAAATTTTCCATGTCAATTTCAACGGCAAAGGCATTGGGATCATTTGGATCCGGCGGGGTAAAGGCATCAACTGGCTTATTGATGCGGTTCATCATGTCTACAATAAAGTTTGATGCAGGCGTCTTCTTGCCCCTCCAATAGGAAACCAAGGCAAAATCGCCCACATCAACAGGATCTCCAGCGGTAACTAAGGAAGAACTGGTGGCCACGGATGAACCCACCTGATCATTGACGGCTTGATCGTTTGCTGTCATAGCAAAAGAACGTTCTTGGGCCATTCTTTCTTCAAAACGCAGGACCGTCGCTAAATCTTTATTGCCGGCAATTTGGGCACGGCTGGCTGGGCCTTCTTTAGCCAGATCAAGCATGGCACCGTCAGCTTTTGGCAGGACTTTTAAGACGGAACCTAACATGGCATAGGAAATAGGATGCTCATCATTAGACTCTCTTGATTTAATCAAACCAAATATAGCTGCCCCAATACCAAGTAAACCCGCACCTGCTGCGCCCGCCGCTGCTTGATACCACGTTTCGCTGGTTTTCACTGGCATTAATTTCTCTAAACGATTGCCGACTATATCAAATGTATCCGTATCATCCCCGCCGTCGTAAACATGGACCTTATTTGCCTTCACCTGGACGGTAAAACGCCCTTCCCGGTAAAAATGCGGGATTGCATTTAAACGGCTATTTACCAAATTCCTAAACGATATTTCTTCGCGGGGAGGATTGGCCGTTGCAAAAGTATGAACTTCTGTGGTCTTAAAGCCGTGCTGCTTTAATCTTTCTTGGGCGCGTGCTAGTTGCGCGCTGATCTCGGCGTTACTGCGATAGATCATTTGGCCTGTGACTTTGTCCTTGCCATTGTTCATTAAATGAAGCACAGCCACACGGCCGTCAGCACCTAAAAGGACAGCGGCAACGCAGGAAATGATTGCCGTTGTTTCAATTAAACCGTCTTTAGGCAAGATGGTCAGGGTTTCTTCGGAAGCTTTCCTAAATGTTTCTATTTCTTGGTTCGTGGTCAATTTAAATGAAACCGCGCCCTTTGAAGCACCATAACGCGTGCCCGTCGTAATCTTAATCGGATCATCAATCTTTTCCCTTCTTCCACCTGGCGGTTCTGCCTTTACTGTTGATGAAAGGGCCGTTGTCCCGAATGCGGTGGCCAATGCCGCCACCAATGCATCACGGCGGGAAAGCATGGCCGCATTAGGCTGGGATGCGCTGTTGGCGCCAAAAGAGCTGCCATATGAGGAAAGTTGTCTTTCCATGCCCGGAGTGATTGTCCATCGGGTAACTGCAGGAGAAACATAATTTGTTTGAGCAGTAACAGATGGTGTTCCTTCTGGGGCTTGCGGGCCTGTATAAATAATTGGGTTAACAGCGGCGCTAACTGACGTCGGTAATTCTCCAGATACTAGGGAGAATGATAAAGAAGGATCCACGACATATGGTTGTAGAGTTGTCGGGGGCCCTTTAGGCGCACCAGATCCTGATCCTGGATTCGGTGAAGAACCGGGCGTGACATTAGATATCGACGTTGGAACAGCCGCCGGTGTTCCGGGCGCTTTATTGGTTCTGTTTGTAATTGCGTCCAGCACGTCATTAATTTGCTTAACATTATCAGGTATTCCTTTTGAAGAATCCTTCAACATTGCAGCCACATCATATAAACGGCTGACAAAATCTGGATCATTGAAAAAGTTCTTTAACTGCAAGTTACCATCTGCGATACGCCTCATGCTGTCAACATCGCGTCCAAATGCAGAAAACTCACGTATCACCAATTCTTCAGTCTCATCAACAATCCGTTGTTCAATGGCCGTTAATTCTTCATCGGCCGTCAAAGGCGCGCCGCTTTTCTTTTTAGCGTCAATCAAATCTAATCTCTTTTGAAGCTCATCTGGAATTTCTCCATACTTATTAACCCGTAATAAAGCCCTGTAAAACTTTGCTAACCCTGGATTAGTTAATCCGATATATTTAAAGATGGCTTTAGCTGTTTTTCTTAGTTCAGGATCAATGTACTCCTGCATGTGCACATTCTCATGGTCGATTAATTGTTCATAAATTCTTCGTTCTTGGGCATTGTTAGTTTCAGGCGGAACAACAACAAACAATGCAAATGGCTTTGTGCTAGACCAATAAGACTGGCCCCCGGCTTGAGCAATTAAACCTTGTGTAATTAATACAGATCTTAGACTTTGAAGATATGGATGGTCTTTCATTGTATTTTCGCTGTTAAACAACGCTTCAATTTGCTCGTGACTGATGTCCATCCCTTGAAGGCCAGTCGCTGCCTCTAGGATATCCTGTTCGCTGATGCCGTTAAAATCATTTTTAATCCCATGCGCAACCCCAAAACGGGCGTGAAAAATACCGCCAATTAAACGCAAGACGCTTTGATTCTTGACTAATAGCGCATATCGGCCTTCCCCATAATCAACAAATTGAGCATCACGTTCTTCGGGTAAAGCGTAAGCTTTCAAGCCTTCCTTGCCCGCAACAATCACAGGTTTATCTTGTAATTGTCTTTCAACACGATCTCTTTCCGTCAATTTCAACGCATCAATACTGGCTTGTTCTCGTTTATAAGACTCTTGATATAACGCCCATGTGTCCTTATGCGCACCGTTTAAATTATACTTAACAATCTTTCCATCTTTATTTACCTCAATAAAGCGGTCCGGCGAGAATGAGCTGACATAACGCACGTTATCTGTGCCAGGAACAGCCATGCCTTGAACTGGGTTGCTCAATATTTCAGCAACATAGCGGCGAAGGCTTAAGATGTCCTTGCCGGCTGGTGCGGTTATCCCTTCAAAAAGATTGCTAATATTATCCGTCTGGCTCTTCCATTGGCCTTCTTGATTTGTATCATCATCAACTCCGCTAAATAATCGTAATTGCAATTTGCGCACACGGCCATCTGTTTTGTAATCTATTCGCGTAGAATGGTTTCTAAAGGCCTGCGCGTGAACATCCATGACAGCGGCATACTGAATTGACTGATTAATTGTTGATTGAACATAGCCTGCCAATGCTTTTCTTTGTTCTGCCGCATTTAATTCGTTCCACTGTAAATTTCTAGGAATATGAATCTCCAGCATTTGAGCAATATTATTGTTTATGTCACGTATGCTTATCTTGGCTACTAAATTTTCATTATTAAATTCCTCGTCTGCCGCTTGCGTGAAATCTCCTTTTTCGATGGCATTCTTCGCGAATTGGGCTTGTGTAATGACATCGTAGGCAATATTACGGCCGCGCTCAATAACCTTTGCCGCTTCCGCAAAGTATTTTCTAGC
>CAZCHB010000002.1:7165-11948 GCA_964498235.1 uncultured Planctomycetales bacterium | reverse complement strand
TTCTCTGTGTTTTAATTCCGCTTCTATCAGATGGGTGATAATTTCATTTAAAGATTTCTGAACATGGTACACGCCTTGATCATAGGTTCTATTTGCTGTTTCAAATTTGCCTGAACCTGAAACAAGCCTGCTTTGACCGATTAATCTTGGATTGCCTGCAAAGCGGTCAGCCCGTTCAAAGACGTGGAAAAATTCATGAGCCACAACCCCTGCTTCTAGACGGGCACGGGCAAATATAAAACTAAATAGGGCGCTGGGACCAAATCTCAAATCATGATTACTTGCCAAGGCCGCGGATCCGCTGGCTTCCGTCTTCAAAGACATTTTGACATACATACGGGGCTTTTGAATCATGACTGGATTCTCACCTTTTTCATCTGTGCTTACCACATCAACCTTTTGTCCAATTCCTTTCTCACCCTGGGCTTCAACCTTACGGATATAGGACACGAGCGGGTCCCCTGCCCAAGCCTTGCCCTCTATTTCTTTTAAACGATAGGTAATTTCACCGTCGGATTCTGTCATCTCAACTAATTCAATGCCGCGGTTAGTCCATCGTAAATAATTATTAACTTCATCAACCATCTGCTTTTCAATCTTAGCTTTTACCGCATCCGGAATCCCTTTTTCGCGTAATCTGGAAACAAGGGAAAAGACCAGTTCACTAGCGGATTTTTCTTTAACCACAAGTTCCGCGAATGTTTTAGCATCAACACTAAACGATGTTTTAAGGGCTTTGTCATAAATCATTTGGATTAGATTACGCTCTTGGCCAGCTTCCTTCATATCTTCAAACATGATATCTAACTCATGGCGGTCACGGCCCATAATGCTTAATAATAATACAAATTCATCAATCAATGTTTCACCTTTAAGGCCTAACTTCTCATATAACGCCTCTCTCTTCTTATCAGGCAAACTCATAACTTTTGCAATCAATTCTTTTAATTCAGCATTCATCGCTACTGGTTTATCTAAATTATGAAAGATTCCTAACGAGTGCGCCGCGCGCGTATTAACCAAATTAAAGTTCGCATTAACCTTGCCTTGGCGGTCAATCAAAAACATACGATTATCAAACAAATATCCTTTAACATCACCTCTATCGTTAACAATGGCACTATTGACTTCATCAATTGAATATTGGGCAAACGCGCGCTCTAACGCTTCACGCACCCTGACCTTCTGGCTTTGATCTAAATTCTTGAGGGCATTAATATATTTTGATACCTTACTGCCTTTAACTAATTCATAGCGTGTCTTGACTGTCGCCTCACCATCTTTGTCCGCAGCCTTGATCATGTTTGCAACGGCCAATTCTTGAATAACACTATCTGCCTGGGCCTGGCTTAATCCTTCTGCCATTAACGCTTCACTTGATATCATATTCTGATCAAAGACGGCCTTCGCGTCTTCCGGCGTCATCGCTAGACGCTTAAACACCCCGCCTTGCATGCCCCATGTTTCTTTCATTGAAACATTCTGACGCAATTTTTCCGTCGTTCCTGCCGCCATCTTAACTTCATCGCCTAAAACAATTGTGCCGTCTTTATTAACACCGTAAAACTTCTCATCACGGACCGCGGCTTTAAGCTTTCCTTTATTATCATAAATAGCCGTCCATTGCTTTCTTTTATCTTCTTGACGTGCATCGAAAACACGCTGAACCTTGTCCCCGCCTTTAAGTTCAAATCCTTTATAATGGACATACTGACCATCCATGATCCGCGCTTCACTCTCCGGCTTAATCACATCCTGATTAATGATATAGCGCTGCAGCACTTCAACATTGCGCCGATTCATATTAGGCATCATCATCTCGCGGTTTTCTATCGCATCAAACATCAATTGATTGCCGTAAGCAGATGTTTCCATGTAGACCTTGTGCAATACGCCTTCTAAGATGACCGCCTTAATTATTTCTCTACCTTGATCATCATAATTAGTCACCACCAAATATTCTTTGCCCGACACATGATCTTCTCGTTTACTGATTAGGTCCTGGCTATCAAAGCCATATTCGCTGTAATCCCGAACCCAGCTTCCACCTTCAAATGACGTGCTTCCGCTATGTGATTCCCAATGATAGGTCGCGCCGATATAAAGCTGTTTACCGGTTTTTGCGTCTACCACCACCTGGGCCGGAACATGGACTTTATGATCCTTATCAATCCTCATAAACCGGATTGTTTTTTCCATTAACAAGGCATTTCGTGTATCTGAAAGCCTTTTGACATTTGGCACCATCAGCTCAATCGTCGCAAAAACCGCTTTGCGGCCTTCCTTCTTATTCGACAAATAATTTGAGGCTTCATACAAATTTCCGTTTGAGTGATCCCAGACATAGCCCTGCGGTAAAATAGTTCCTGTGTCATTAACCACCACTGATGCATCCTGCGCATAGGTGCCGACCAATTGAACTCCCGTTCCAAATTCAGAGGTCCCAACACGTTCATAAATGTCATATCCGCCATGGGCGCCTAATTTTCTTTTCTTGCCTTCACCAAAGTCTTCCATGTTATTCCAATTTTGGGCGGCACGTTCTTCCAAAGTCTGACGAATAATATCTTGTGCCCGTTGAAAATTAGAAACCTTACGGAAAGATTCCACGTAATAAACTCCGGTTGGGATAACTTCTTCAGCCATGCTTTCAAAAACATCTTTAATGATGCGGCCAATCTCAACGCTATCGCCGCTGCTGCTTCGCTCTAAAGCTGAACGCAATACCGCCTGTTCATTGGTGGTTAACCTTACGTCAGTTGCTGAAACGATAACAACGCCTTCGGCATCCAAACGGCGGTGTGTCCCTAGTTGATTCTCATGCCCGTCCAAAATTCTTCTGTCACTGCTTCTTGTATCCATACGGGTCATTGTCTGGGTCATTTCATCAACACCCTTTGGTGACGTTGAAATATTAAGCCCCTTATAACCCTTTAAATTAGCCGCGTTAAATGAAAACCCTTCCGTGTATGAACTAAGGACAATTAAATTCTTTCCTCCTTTAATTGCGTCCTGAGATCCTTCTTTAATTTTTCCTTCAATATCTACCAAGGTTGGATAATTTTCTTGCATATATTGTTGTTTTTGTGCTTCTGTCATTCCTTGCGTAGCGTTCTCTATCTCTCGGCGAAGATTACCATCAAAGGCCTCATGATTGTACGCCCTGACAAACACGCTATTGTTCATGATGTTATTAACATCGTCTTTTTCTAGACCACTTTTTGCTAATGCGTCCCGCACCATCGTCCTTAAATGCCCTTCACCTTGTTTATTAAGGAAGGCATCGAGGGTTTCCATAAAATCACGGTCGATGATGGAAATCAATCGCTCTCCATTGCCTTCATCAAATAATTCTTTCAATCTTTTTGCTATTATTTCAGCGATCTTCCTCTCTGATTCTGCCTCGCTCCTTGTCCCAAAAAATTCAACAGTGAGATCATTTAAATTATACGGCCGTTCAGCCCTGCGAATTTCCGCGCTTAGGGCCCTGGCAATACCTAAGGCGCTGTCTGGAGTTCCGGTTAAACCAATTGAAGTCAGCCCCTTCAGTACGTGCGCGACGGTAGCCTGAACGCCTTGTGAATGGAAGGTTTGCTGGACACGGTCTTCAAAAGTAAACTTCTTTCCCTCTGTTTCCAATTTGGCAAAGGCCCCGCGCATATGCGCGTTTAATAAAAACCCTGAATTATCTCCTAAAATTTGATCGATATTAACGCGGTATCCATTCAATGGTTCCCGGGGTGATATTTGCCACCGATTTTCATCTTTATTATATGAATAATCAGCTAATCTTTTGCTCTCTGAAAAACGCGCCCAGACCATGCCGTCTAGGAGCATATTCATCATTTCATTTTGACCTTCATAAGCATTGCGCTGGCCTTTGGCTTGTAAATCTTCATTGAACCGTTTCATCACAGCTTCCCGACCGCTTTGTGTCAATTCCCACGCCAGACGCACCGGCTTATTCCCGTTCATTTTCGATTGAAAAATTCCTTCACCCATTGTCGCGGCTGTTGCTTGAAGCGCTTGATACAAGGCTGTATCCGTACGGTATTGTCCTTCCACGCCCATTATAGCAATCTCACGTATGGCGGCATTCTCATGATTTAAAAGACCTTTAACCGCGGTTGAAATTGTCTCGAGCGGAATACCGTCGATAAGCGGCGCGCTCTTTAAGAATTGGTGGATTTCATCCGCAATAAGATAAGAGAAATTTTTTAATAAATCTTCACCTGTTCTGACGCGGTGCAAAGTTATTTCAAGTAATTGACGGGTATCAACCAATAAAACCCTGTCTGCCTTAAATGGCTTGGCATTTCCTCGTTTAATTTGATCCCCTTGCACAGTCTGGAAGTCATAAATGCTCTTTCGCACTGGGTCATCATACATGAAACGCTTAATCATTTTTTCATCCACCGATGTTAAAATAATCCCGTCCTTTGGTGCGCTTTTGCTTAAAATATGCGCAAGATGCTGGGCAAAATCCGATTTCCCGCTTCCCATCGGCTTATCAATAATCCTAAATTCTCCATTTGTTTCAACTAGATTTTCTAATCTGCTAACCAGTGCTATTTGAGAATTCGCATCTATCTTTCCATTATTTAATATCTGATCCATCAGCACAACGTCTGTTGTTCTAACTTCCCAATGCCCATCGCGCGCGCTTTGTAAAATCTTGTCAAGGTCTTCAAATTTCTTTGCCTGATTTGGATCTTTTGCTTCTTTGCCTAAAAATATTTCTTTTAACGCCGCATCTAAGGTCCTGTATTTTGAACTCACATAA
>CAZCHB010000002.1:0-7155 GCA_964498235.1 uncultured Planctomycetales bacterium | reverse complement strand
CTTTAAATACCCCTCCTTGATTAGGGTATCAAAGGCATTCTTTCCGCCCATGTCCGTAAAATCTTTAAAGCTTTCTCTAGTCAAGAAAAAGCTGTCACTTTCGGGAGCTTTGTCAGTGACATGCTTTTTAATATGGTCTTCATACATTCTTTTTAAATGCATGTCCAGAAAGACCTTCTCTAAAGTAGTTAAGCTCTTATCTGATGTTGCTTCTCGCCAAGCTTTTTCTAGCCTTGCTACTGCCACTTTATCTGTCTTAAAATCTTTGATAACTATCAGCATTTTCTTGAATTCTAAGCCCTTGGTGTCCATCAAGTCCAAAAGGCGGCCATAGGTAGTGTTCTTGTCATTGGCGGTACCTTCCATCTTTGACGCCTTATCTTTAGCGTCTAATAAAATCTTTTCCAAGCTCGGGCCCATTTGTTTCTGAGCTTCGTCGAGTCCACGTTCAAATAATTCACGCCCCTTATAATCGCGGGCACCCAGCATTTCAATAAAACGCGCCATGGCTTGTTGTTCATGGACAAACGGATTACGGGTAAGCCATTTCTGCCATTCTCTGGTGACATTATCAATGTGGGTTTGAGGATTAGCGAATGCTTCTTTAAAAGCTTCCCGAACATTTCTGTTTGTCCTTGCGGCTGAATCTCTGATCGATTCAGGGACAAAACGTGTTGGATTTAATCTTTGCAGTGTACGCGTAAACCGGTTAGGGCTCAAATTCGGAAAAACAGCCTCTAAAACAGGGTTTCTGGAAACTGTGCCTCCTTCAAAACGGCCGATACGGTGTCCGAATCCTAACGGATGAAGACGCTTAGTCATATCCGGCGTTTTGCGGGCAATGCTTAATTCTTTCACCAACTCCGCGCGCATCGATTGTTGTTGGCTCGCCGCCAACCTATCCCAACCTTCCACCATTGCGGCAAGCCTTTTATCCGCTTCACTCATTAATGCGTACTGATGTCCCTTTTCAACAATTTCCTTACCGGCTTTACTCTTTAATAAATCTGAAATATCGCGGGAAAGCGCCTGAGCATCCTTACCTTTTTCATTAAATATCTTTTGGCCCATTTCTGTGCTTAAGATATCCCGGATGCTTCCTGTTGATGCTTTAATCTCGGCGCTTAATACATTATTAATATCAGCGCCAACCTTTGGCATTAAGCTATCAATCTTTTCAATCGCTAATTCAACTTCTTTCTTTTCCTTTTGTAAGCGCTCTATTTCTTCTGTCTTGGTCACATCGCTCTCTAACGCCGCAATTTTCTTAACTATGCCTTGATCGCCATTTAATGCCGTATCAAGCTCTTGACGTTGTTTGCTTAAATATTCTCTAACCGCTTCCTGTTGTTCTTTCACTGATTGCTTATCCCAAGCTTCCTTGCCCCATATCTGCTTTATTTCCGACAGCACCTGTCTATGTTCAACTTGTTCGTGCTCAAGACGGATCTGCGCATTTTGCTGACGGCGCATATCGCCGCTGTATAAATCATTAAACAATTGCTTGCTGATAAATATCCGGCCTGAGGCATGATCAATAAATATCGTGTTGCCGCGCAGTCCATCCATCGGCACTAAGCGGTCTAGACTATCAATAGTTGACTCATTTAAGTGGCTGGTGTCCGCCATCAACTTCTTAAGCTCTGATCTTAGTTTTCTTAAATTAGGATCTTTGTCCGATGTTTTTCGATCTTGGGCCCATCTATCCTTACCCATCAGCGTCTTTATTCTCTGTTCAATTAAATCTTTTTGGGCGCTGCGGATAGGGTCATTTAATTTCTTTTCTGCGTCAGCTTTTTCGTCACGTAACTCTTTGGCCTTAGCGCGCGCAGCATCCGCTTTATCTGCCTTGGCTGGATCTGCGACAATCGCGTCTTGTTCAGCTGCTTTTTTATCAAGTTCCGCAATTTTGTTTCTCAATCCTTGATTTTCAGATTCAATGCTTTGAATTTTATTCTGCTGATGCTCAATCTCAATTTCATACATGCGGATTTCATCAGTTAAAACTTCATCACGCAAATCCCGCGCTTGAGCACGTTCCTCACGGCTTAAGCTCTTATCCTTAATAATTTTATCAAGGGCCTCAGTAATTTCTTTGCGCTGCTTAGAAATGCCTTCAAAGCGGCCAACCGCGTCATTCACATCAGAATCTTTGGCCCCCGCATCCAACCGCCCTTGTTTTGATGCCAAGGCGCGCATCACCTGAATCTTAAGCAATTGGTTTCTAAATGTCCCTGTGGCAGAATTGTCGCTGACTAATTGATTGGCTTTTTCTTCATTGCCACTATGCACATAATCGCGGATCTTGGTAACTAGGGCCTGATCTATCACCGCATTAATCTCAGCCTTAGCCTCGGCATTATTCCCTGCTCTTTTCTCTGCTAATCTAATCATCGAATCAAATTCACGGGTCCCATGATCATAGTACCTAGCTAATTTTAATGCTGGCTCATAATCATTAGGGTTGTCTATTAATTTTTGACGCCATGTGGCTTGCTCATCGCGGACAAATGATTCACTGCGCATACGCTGACCTAGGCGGGATTGGGCTTGTTGAGAAAGGTATTCAAATATATTGATGTTTCTTGCAATGTCATTCTTCCTTTGTTCAATCTTCGCTTCAATACGATCTACGCTGCTAACTGGACCTTCACTATCCATTGCTTGACTTGCATGTAGATCTTGCTCTAATTGCCTTAATTCCTTGTCTGCTTTATTTTTTGTCTTCGTTAAATCGCTTGTCGCCTTCTCAATTAAGTTAAACCTGTCAACGATGGATCTTAGTTCTGTCAAGCCAGCGGCATTGGCATCTAACTGCGCTTTCAAATCTTTCAATTCTTGTGTCTTTTGACGAATCGCCGCTTCATTTCTTGTTATTTGACCGTTCATATCGCCAATTGGCAATCCAGCAACTTCATTTCGATTTAATTGCTTATTGTCACTCTGCAATTGATCGATTTCCCGCTCTAAACGATCAATATTTTCTGCTTTTATTAATTCTGCAGTAAAATAACTACGGCGAGCGTCAACAGCAGAAGCATTTTGTTTTAAGAAATTTGCCGCTTCCATTGTTTCTAATATGGCTTGAGCATTTTCCGATTTGACGATAATCCCTCTTTTTTCATCAAAGCCGACATTGTTGTTAACAATCTCCAAAGCCATATCAATTTGTTTAGCGCCAGCTTCATCTCTCTGGCCTTGAATTTGTTCCTTTGACCATTCGGCCTTTAACCGGCCTAATTTTTCCTGCAGTTCTTTAACATTAGCGGTTGCCGTATGTTGTTCCAATTCCGCTTTCTTTTCTGTCAGCTCTGCTTCTCGAGCAGCCGTATCTTCGATATTTTCTTTTGCAACATTAATGTCCTTCTCAAGTTTTGCTATTTCTGCCGATAATCGCTCAATAGCTGCCAGACGGGCACTAATATTGTTAATGTCATTCTTAATTGCATCGATATTTCTGGCACCATCACCCAAAGCTTCAAGGGCAAGCTTAAGTCCATCGAAGGAGCGCATGTCGCTAATTTTGTTATAATCAACAGTCAGCCTATCGCCCTCTATTTTAATAGTGCCTTTATCAATATAGTTTTGTTGGATGAATTGACTGCGGGCTTCAGCGATCTTTGCTTTTAACGCAATGTCTGCATCCAATCCTCTTCCTTCAAGTGCACGCTCCACTAAGTTCGCGTGTGCCAATGAATCAATGACGACAGCGTCTCCTTGTTGTGCGCTATCGATGATTTGATTTTCTAAATGCTCACGGGCCATTGCTCTGTTCTCGGTTGCTTTTAAATTATCTAACTGCAAACGGCGGATTTCATTAATGGCAGGGGATGCGCCTTGATGCTGTAAATCCAATCCTGCAATATTGTCCCTTAAGGCATTTTTAGTATTGACTCTTAATTTCCCGTCAATAATCTCAACCGGAGCGGCTTGTGCATTCTTCCAGAATGAGTCATTGTCTCTTGCGGTGCGTAATGCTTCCGTATAACGGCTGGTTGCCGCATTTAAAGAACTAATCGCTTCCTGCAATCTATTCCTAGGTCCTGTCCTGGCTTCATTGACCCTTAACTGCGCCTGATTTAAATTCTGCCATGCCTGATCCAGCCCTGTCCTGCCTGAGGCATCGGTTAATTCCCTTAAATTGCTGACTGCCCCGCCCTCTGCGGCAATATCCGCGACGAAAATTCTCTCCCCGATACGGATGGCATGAAATTGATTCCCTGTTTCTCCAAAGGTCTGCACATCAATGCCATGGGCGCGCACATCCGCCTCAGCTAATAATTTATCTGCAGCTTGTCTTGAGGCCTGCGCTTCTGCCGTACGTCCTGCGGCTTGATGCTGCCCAGCCGTTTCGATATGTTTCATAGCTGTCGTAACTTTTTGACGGGTAACTGAATCCATGCCGCGCAGGGCATTTTGAAAATCTGGACTTGGTCCGGGTCTTGCTGATGGGAAGAAGATCAAGCTGTAAAATGCGGCTTTTTCAGCAATTGCGGCATTCTTCTCGCTGGCTTTATCTTGCAATCTCATGGTGATAAACGCATTCAATGCCTCTCCAGAAAGCCCTTTAGCCATACCCTCCCGCTCTAAAAGGCCATAATTTTCAATCAATGCTTCTCGCATAAATCTTTGCTGAAGTCCTTGTTGTGCATGAAGGTAATTATCTGTAGCAACTTCTGCGGTATTCAATTTTAAAATGGTCCACGGCATTGAATGCGTGTCCTTAGCCAGCCAATTAAAAACCTTCGCCTCTGCCGCGCTTGTGCCTGGTTTGACAAAACCTGATAATGGCATTTGGAAGACGGATAAAAGTGGCGCGATATACCAGCCCATGCTGGCACCATTACCTATTTCACCAAGAAAGGAACTTAAACGTGTTTCCTGACCGGGCCTGTCTTGATAGGATTTAGCAAAAGACCTTTGGTAGGCTATCCCAAAATCCCATTCGCCCTTTCCGTCGATAAACCGGTCAAATACCGCTCTCACAGGCACACCTGTCATGGCAAAGGCTGGCATCATGACCCCAAAATCAAAAGCCCCTACCACAGAAGCGCGGCCGATAATAGCTGGGTTAGCTACTGCTTCCTTAAATGTCCATGTTGCCGGAGTGTTCGTCCATTTAGGGATGCCACCATTCTTGACCCATGATTGCAAGCTCGGGCGCAAAACATTAAGCCCTGCTAAGGCTGCCCCGGCTGCAGCCCCATAACTTGCGTATTTCTGGAACCTTAAGGCATCATCCCAAGAATTCCCATCAAGATCACTGTTGGCAAAGGACATGGCCCAACCAGCGCCAGCGCCAAGGCCTGCACCCGTTACAATTTTTCCTACTGAATGTAATGCCCCTGTAGACGCGGTCGGTGTAAAAGCATAGCGCGGTAAGCCGGTACCAAAGATTGCGCCGGCTGCCGCCCCATAAAAAGCGTAGGTCTTAATACTATCCCACGAATAATCTTTATCTGTCAGTGCAACTGCAGCTCCTAAGCCAGCACCGCCAAGTGCACCGCTTCCTATTTTAGCGCCTCTTTCCATGATAACAGATAAAGGCGGGAACCCTTCTTTCCATGCAGTTTGCCTTGGCGATAAAGCATATTTAAAGGCTCCTGAACCAATAACTCCCCCGGCAAGCGCTCCTGCAGCAACATATCTACCTAAACTCTTTAATTTTTCTTCATTACCTAAATCACTCCAACTGTTTATCTGTCCATCACGAACAGCTAGGTAGGCTCCCCCTAAAACACCTGCTCCTGCGCCATAGGCTGTTGATTTCCAAAATCCTGCGGCAGCGGCTTGTGTACCTGTTTCACCTTGCTTAACAACCCCCAGCATCTGCGGCACTGCCTTAATATAAGGAAGGGCCACGCCTCCGGTTAATGTTCCTACCAAGAAATCTTGTAATGATTTTTTATCCCCGAATGAACGTTCTTTACCTGCATAAAAAATGTCAGAAATATACCCTCCCGCAGAAGCAATGGCACCATAGCCAAGGGCATTTAATACGGTGCTATTCCTAAAAAATCCTCCAACGCTTTCCGGTTTACCGCTCTTCAAGGCCCCTAAGACTATACCCATCCCTGCGCCAGCTGCCGCATCTATGGCCATCATGCTCCATGTATAATCCTTCCAATAACCGCCATTGCTGAAATTATTTTCAATGCCCCGGGCAACATTGACCGTGGCGCCACCTAACATAGTTGCCGGAACCACATAGATCCACCTTCCTGCTTCAAGGCCTTTCCCTGTATTTTGAAGAAATTTTAATTCTGATGCAAAAGTGGCGCCTTTTAATAACGCGCTTCCCACCGCAAAAAATCCTAGATTAAATGCCGCCTGTCCTTGAGCAAAATCCCAGATAGTTGCTGAATCAAAACCTTTGCCTTGTAAAACAGATACGACCGCGCCAATGCCTGCGCCTTGAGCATAACCGCTAAGAACAGCACCACCCGCTTTTGCTGACCAATCAAATGTAGCTGTTGAGATTCGGTTCGTCCAGCCAACTGTTGTAGCGGCCCCTGCTGTAGTTGCTGTTGCCGCGACACTGGCTTCCGTAGCGCCTGTTTTTCTTAAAGATTCACTGGCCAATAATCTTCCCGCACCAACCTCTGCTCCCCGAACCATAACCTGAGCCACCTTAGTTGCCGCAAATAAATTTGTCACCACGGTTAACGGGCTTGGATTATTTTTCCAGTCACCCGCGTCAATGCTGTCATCTGTCGCATTTGGATTCGCATTTTTTTCTTGATCTTTTTCCCACGTTTGATGCCCCAAACCATGAACACCCTGCTTAGCAACGCTATCCCAAATACCAAAATATTCTTGTGAAACATCCCGTGACGTAAAAGTCCATTTTTTATCATCTTTCATTTTAACCGTTACTGGCGATGCAAATGAAATCAGATCGCCTGTTGTTAAATTCAAACCAAATGCTTTTCTAGATGCCGTAAAGTAATCGGCTAATTCATTACGATAAATCCAACGCGTTACTTCTGTTGGCACAAAAATCCCTTGAATATTCAAGTTAAGTTTGACGTCTTTATCTCTGCCCAATCCCACAAAAACCAAATTCTTATTCGCATCTTCACCAATCCTAAACATTTCTTGAGCTAGGCTATAATTAGAGTTTTGAACGCCGTTTGTTTCATAGGTAATGTGCTC
>CAZCHB010000001.1:50629-51049 GCA_964498235.1 uncultured Planctomycetales bacterium | reverse complement strand
ACGCAGAAACATGACTCCTTCTTTGTCTGAATTAAATATGTCGCTTAGCTTATAGGTCCTTCTCGTAAACTTATTCTTTAGAATAAGAAGAACCGGATTAATTACATTTTCAATATGTTGCGTTAATAATAACAAATTATTTTTACTGCCAGCTGAAATATCTGTTTTGCGAACCTTCTTATCCAGCGTCTTAAGCTCAACTAATACAGCCTCCATAAGGTTAATATAATCATCATAAAACTTGTTCAATTTCTTGGTTTGTATTTCTTCTCCGGGCATATAGTCTTCATCACTTAAAAAAATGTGTGCATTGTACAGATGACCAAGTGTTAAACAAGGAAGCGGAAAGAAGGGAAATGTATATGGCTGAAAAGGAAGCAAGAAGAGCAAGAAGAAAGCAACAACGAGAAGTGCAAGAAA
>CAZCHB010000001.1:39725-50619 GCA_964498235.1 uncultured Planctomycetales bacterium | reverse complement strand
TCTTAAAGACTCGATATAACTTTTTCGCAGCCATAAGAAAATCCTTACTATCTTGACTGTTCCCGATCTTGCTTGCTGCCAGCTCAATTTGCTGGATCAATTGCGCCAAGAACGACGGCAAATCAAAGGGCCCCTTATGATCAACAATCCCGATGCTCATGCTTAATCTCATCGATTTTAACAGTTCCCATACTTTCTTTGAAGATGGAATAGATCTTAAATAAAAATCAACCTCAGTCATCATGGCTTCGTCATTAAATGCAGCCGGACCTGAAGAATCATAACTCAATTTAATTTCCATAAGCCTCATCCCTCCAGAAAAATATTTTCTAGAAGCTATTTCCCCATTAGACGATGACTCATCCTTAATAAAATTAAACACGCCCTTTTTAAACGCGGCAAGATATTGTTGAAAAACCCTGTCTTTAATGCTTAGGTCATCTAAATTAATGCCGGAAATTTTGTTCTGATTATTATAAGCCTTGGCTAGTGCGCCTTTGGTAATGTTATTTTTATACCACTTAGCTAAAATCAGCGACGCGTATATCTGCCTAAGATTGGCGAAGTGTTTGCCGGTGTTGACTTCCTTAGCAATGGCGGGAATTATAATTTCCTTAAAGATAGGCGTATCGGCACCAGTTGGGGCGTTATTATTTTTTGCTATTGCTAAATAATCTTTGTCGGTCATAACCTTAAGCGACGCCTTATTGATATAGACGGCATTACCCTGCACATAAATGCGCGCTTCATCTGGCATAATCCAAACTTTATTATAGGTATTAACAGGAATATTTACGTTGCCCATCTTACGTTTGGCCTCATCATAAACCTTAACCCAAAATTCCCGGCCTATTTCCTTTTGAGGATTGATTAATGACGCACTAAATTGTTTTAGAATATAATCCTGCATGAGCAAATCTTTACCTAAATCCGTTTGAGCAAGCAGCGGCGAGGTGATGCGGTCTTTCTCATAAGGCGAAAGATTAACCCAGATATCATTGTCAGGAATGGTCAGGGCGGAAAGAAAATATTTAACCAGCTTATTAGCTTCACTTTTTAACTCTTCCTTGGACCGGGCATCTAGCAGATTGCCTTTGTTTAACACAAACCGAAATTTAAACGGATCCTTGGGATCAATCACCATCCCGCTCAGTACTGTCGGGCTAAAAACCCCGCTTGGTTCAAGGCTGATTCCAGGAGCAGGTAATTTAAGCATAGCAGCGCCATCTGCCCTTACGCTTACAGGTGAAAGGGACAATAGTGCGGTTAAAAACACATTTAAGCAGCGTCGATATATCATCTTAAAAGTATAACATATTTAAGGGGTAAATGCCTACCGCAGGAGGGCGCCAAAATCACCGGTTAACGCCTTAAGGATGGAGGCATGGGCCGCATTAACTTCATCTTCGCGCAGGGTGCGCTCAAGACTTTGGTAGACAAGAGAAAAAACCAGACCGCGGTGGCCGGCTTGAATCTTATCACCGGTGTATTCTTCAATCAGATTAACGCTTTTTAAAATATTGCCGCCTAAGATCAGGCAAGACTCTTTAATCTTTGCGTAGGGAATATCTTTTTTGAGCGCCAAACTGACATCCCGCGACACCGCTGGAAAATCAGAAACAGCTTCATATTTCACGCGCAAGGCCGGAACTGTAAATAAGCTTTCTAAATCAATCTCCGCAAAAAATATATCATTGGCCTTAATGTCCCACTGATTAAGAACAACCTTACTAACACGTCCAACTGTTCCAATCAGATTATTCTCCCACAATAAGTGCGCACAGGCATTGATATCAAAACTCGCGTCCTCACCGAATTTAAACTGCACAGCAACTCCAATGCGGAATAACACGGCTTCCAGCGCCCCTTTAATATCATGAAAATCAATTTGATCTTTGTGGTTGCTTTGCCAATCAAGCGCGCGCCGGCCCGCCGCCAAAATGCCCAACGTATAACGTTCACCTTGAATGGAATACTTCTTTCCAATCTCAAATAATTTTAGATCGCGCTGCCCGCGGTTTAAATTAGTTAGAGCGACAGACAATAGCGACGGAAGTAAGGAAGGCCGCATTAAACAATGTTCATTGCTTAACGAATTCTGCAATGCCGCAACGGGTAAATGGGACAGGTTTGATTTCTGTAAATCTTTTTGGCTTATCAATGAGAAGGTTATCATTTCATTATATCCCTCTGCTAATAAAACCTGAGCTGTTAGTTGACGAATATCACGCGGCCGAGAATTTGCCGTGATATTCACCACTTGGATATGAGGAAACGACACATCAAGACGGTCATAACCTAACACCCGCGCTACTTCTTCAATAATATCCACGGGCTGTTTCAAATCGCCCCTGAATGAAGGGATGGTTATTTTAAAATCTGCTTTCTTGGCTAAAACACCCAGTCCAAGCCGAGTTAAAGAATTTTTTACCTGCGGCAAAGATACCTTTGTGCCAAGCAAGCCTTCGATATCTTTTAAGGACAGCGCAATAACATGCGTTTTATTCTTCTGGGTAACGCCACTTACACTGCGGCCTGCCAATTGACCTTTTGTTAACTCTAACAATAAATCTGTTGCCCGATTGGCACCCGTTAAAACACCATTAGTATCAACGCCGCGCTCAAATCGATACGAAGAATCACTTTTAAGCCCAAGCAGGCGTGATGCCCGGCGCACCAACCCCATGTCAAATTGCGCGCTCTCTAATAAAATATTCTTTGTCGCCGCTGTTATCTCTGTGCCCTTGCCGCCCATGATGCCGGCGATGGCGACCGGTCTCTTTGCATCCGCAATGACTAAGATAGACGGATCAAGTTTACGCTCAATGCCGTCTAAGGTAATGATGCTCTCGCCTTGCCTTGCACGGCGGACAATGATCTTACCGCCCTCTAACTTATCAAAATCAAAAGCATGAAGCGGCTGGCCATATTCCATCAAAACAAAATTCGTCACATCAACTGCATTATTAATGGCTTTAAGCCCGACGGCATTAATGCGCTCCGCTAACCAGCTAAGCGATGACGCGATATTGACATGATTGATCAAGGTAGCAATATATTGATTGCAATCTTTGGCATCTTCAATTTTTACTGAGAATGAATTAACCTTGGATGGCTTATGATCTTTAATTTTAGGAAGCTTTAAATTCTTAGCCGTAATTGCAGAAATCTCACGGGCTAAGCCGATCGTATTTAAACAGTCGGGCCGGTTAGGCGTAATCTCCAAATCCAAAACAGTGTCCCTGCCATGTGCAAGCGCTTCTTCCACCTCAAGGCCTGCCATGGTCAACCGATGAACAAGCTCATCCGTCGATAATCTTGGATCTACGTAATCTTTCAGCCAATTTAGACTTAGCTTCATATCTTCTTTCTACATTTTTACAAGTATCACTGTATTGTTGCCGGAAATTTTTATATGACCATTAGCGGCCGAAGGCAAAATTGATTTAGGAGCAAGGAAAAGCTTCCTGTAACAATGCTCTAGAACTGCTTTAAAAACCTCACATCATTTTCATAGAATAATCGAATATCCTTAATGCCATACTTTAGCATTGCCATCCGCTCGACTCCCATGCCAAAGGCCATGCCAGTATATTTGCCAGGTGGATAACCGGCTTCTTTAAATACTTTTGGATTAACCATCCCGCATCCGAGAATCTCCAACCATGGCCTGCGCCCTGTTCCTTTAAAAATCTCTGACGAAATATCCACTTCCGCGGATGGTTCTGTAAAAGGAAAATAATGGGGGCGAAAGCGCATCTTGACGGATGGGCCAAAAAAACGACGGCAAAATTCCGTTAACAATCCTTTAAGGTCTGAGAATTTTACGTTGGAATCCACCAACAATCCTTCAATCTGATGAAACATAAACGAATGGCTGGCATCGACAGCGTCAGGGCGGTAAACACGGCCGGGAATAATGACAGCCATGGGCGGCTTATGCGCCTTCATCACCCGCACCTGCCCGGGAGAAGTATGACTGCGTAATAACAATTTTCGTCCCTTAGCCGTAGGATCGTCGGCTTTTAAATAAAACGTATCAAAAGCATCACGTGAAGGATGGTCGATAGGAATATTCAAGCCCGTAAAATTATGAAATTCGGTTTCAATCTCTGGGCCGTCTTCTAAAACAAATCCGAGCTTCTCAAACACCGCGCATATTTCTTCCATTGTTGAGGTCAAAATATGTTTATGTCCGATGCTATTTGAAATACCCGGCATACTAATATCAATGCGACTGCCCGTTGACGCAGCAATTGTACTGCCTAATGCTTTTTGTTTTTCATCCAATAAAGACGTGACCAAACTGCGTAGGTCATTAGCGCCCTTACCGATGGCGCCTTTCTGATCAGGCATTGCTTGGGACAATGATGCAAAGATATCTGCAACAATTCCCTTTTTACCCAAATATTTTAAGCGATACTCTTCCAATGCTTTAGCGTCGGCGATCGATTCACTTTCTTTGCGGGCCGTATTTTGAATTTCTTGAAAATTCCAGTACATTAATAACCTTGCCTAATGTGGATTACTAGAAACTAATTGGGGACACCATAAATAATTCGATTAATTGAATTAAGTATTGTGTCCCCTTAATTATAGCGTTTAAAAAATATTACGCTTTAGCTTTTGCTGTTTTCTTGGCTGGCTGAGCGGCTGCTTTCTTTGCAAGCTCAACAATTTGCGCGAATGCTTCAGGCGCAGAAACGGCTAATTCAGCTAATAATTTACGGTCTAATAAAATATTAGATGCCTTTAAACCCTTAATGAAGCGGCTGTAGGTGATATCAAGCTCTTGACAGGCCGCGTTAATGCGTACAATCCAAAGACTGCGGAAATGACCGGCATTTTTCTTGCGATCAAAGTATGCATATTGTTTGCTGGCTGTTAATGACTTAGCCGCTTCTTTATAGCGTTTGCTGCGGTCACCGAATTGGCCGCGCGCTTCTTTAAGAACTCTTTTTTTACGCTTATGAGAATAAACGTTTGTTTTAATGCGTACCATATGGCAATAACCCCCTTATACGCTTTGCGTCGACGCTTGATAAAAACCCGTCTTTTCTTAATTGACGTTTGCGCTTGCGTGTTTTCTTTCCTAAAATATGCTGACGTCCGGCGTTGCGTTTCTTAAGCAGACCGCTTTTGGTCGCGCGCAATCTCTTCGCCGCACCTTTGTTAGTTTTTAGTTTACCTTTTTTGCCGATTCCCATTTTACCTCTCCTCTTGAATTACCCTAAATACTTGCCTTTGGAGCGAGCACCATCGAAACAACGCGACCTTCCGCCAGCGGTTGTTTTTCAATCGTCGCATGTTCCGCAGTTTGAGCAATGACTTTTTCTAAAACAGCCTTCCATTGATCCCTGAAGCTCATTTCTCGCCCTGAAAACATCAAATTGATTTTAACCTTATCTTTCTTTGAGAGAAACATAATAGCCTGTTTCATCTTAGTTTCCAAATCATGGTCACTGATATGCGGCTTGAGGCGGATTTGCTTTAAATGGGTCACGTGCTGGTTCTTTTTGACCTTGCGTTCTTTTTTCTCTTGATCATATTTATACTTACTAAAATCAATAATCCGGCAAACCGGCGGGGTGGCTGTTGTTGCAACTTCTACTAAATCCAGTTCATATTCATTAGCCAATTCTAAGGCCCTAGCTAAGATAACAACACCTAATTGTTCAGAATTAGGACCGATAACACGAACTTCTTTGGCACGGATTTGATTATTAATACGGATATTCTTTAAAATAGTCATCTCTCCAATCTAAAAAGTTAACCCTTTGCAAAAAGCAAAGGGTTCTCTATTATCGCTAAATTTTACTTTTTGTCAACAATCTGTTGCTTAAGGCGTGAAACTAAGGCATCCGGGGTTAAGGACACTACATCGTTGCCTCCGTGCAAACGAACGGCTATTTGATTCTGTTCAATCTCTTTATCACCGATTACAAGCTGGTAAGGAATCTTTTTAACGGCTGCTTCGCGGATGCGTTTCGATAATGATTCGTTACGGTCATCGATCACCACGCGTAATCCCGCGTTAATTAAAATATTTTTAAGATTTAGCGCAAATGTTTCGTGTTCAGGCTTGATGGGAATAATTGCCACTTGATTTGGCGCCAGCCACAGCGGGAAATTTCCCGCGTAATGCTCAATTAACGTGCCCATAAAACGCTCTAAGCTTCCTAAGATAGCGCGATGAAGCATGATTGGTCTAGTTTGCGCGCCAGTCTCGTCGATATAATTTAAATCAAAACGTTCCGGCAAAGCAAAGTCACATTGAATGGTGCCGCATTGCCATTGGCGTCCGATGGCATCTTTTAGTTTAATATCAATCTTTGGTCCATAAAACGCGCCCCCGCCTTCATCCACATCATATTTTAAACCCTTTGTATCCAGCGCATCTTTAAGAGCGGCGGTTGCTTTATTCCAGTTTTCTTGGCTGCCGATAAAATCTTTGGGCTGGGTGGATAATTCAATATGTAAATCATGAAAACCAAAATCATTCATGGTTGCAAATACAAAATCAATCACATCCATGATCTCATTCTTTAATTGGTCAGGGCGTAAAAATAAATGCGCGTCATCTTGGGTAAAGCCGCGCACCCGCAAAAGCCCATGAAGAACACCGGCTTTTTCTTGACGATAAACTGTGCCGAGCTCAAAATATCGGATAGGCAAATCACGGTAAGACCTGCCGTGTGACTTATAAATCAAAATATGCCCCGGACAATTCATCGGCTTGACCACATAATCTTCCTGGTCAACCTTAAAGTAATACATGTTCTCTTTGTAATTCTCAGCGTGGCCGGAAATTTCCCACAACTTGCCTTTTAAAATATTGGGTGTATACACTAAAGAATATCCGCGTTTTAAATGCTGTTCGCGCACATAATCTTCAATGGTCTTGCGCAGCATCGCGCCGTTAGGATGATAAAAAATAAGCCCTGCCCCAGCGGTTTCTTGATAGATATGAAATAAGTCTAATTGGGTGGCGATCTTGCGATGATCCCGCTTGGCAGCCTCCTCAAGCATTTTTAAATATTCGTCGAGTTCCTTCTGGGAAAAAAATGCTGTCCCATAAATTCGCTGCAGCATGGGTTTGTTTTCATCGCCTCGCCAATACGCGCCCGCGACGGATAATAGTTTTACCCCTTTGATTAACCCTGTTGAGGCCACATGCGGCCCCTTACATAAATCAAAAAATTCATCGCCGGTATAAAAAACACCGACTTCTTTATCGTTTAAATTTTGAATCAACTCGACCTTATATGTTTCATTCATCGATGCAAAAAGCTTAATCGCTTCTTCACGCGGGATGGAAGAGCCCTTCATGGGCAAATTTTTATTAATGATGCGGTACATTGCTTTTTCGATCTTGCGTAAATCTTCGTCGGAGAACGGCTCTTTCTTATCAAAATCATAATAAAACCCATTTTCGATGGCAGGCCCAATGGTGACCTTCACGTCGGGCCAAAGCTCTTTAACCGCCTGAGCCATAACATGCGATGCGGTGTGGCGCAATTTATCTATATCGCGAGAGTAGTCCATAAATGGTGTGCAATCCGTGGAAGCTGTATTAAAAATGGTGGACCCGACAAGACTCGAACTTGCGATCCCGATTTCCTCATTTATCAACCAGTGAAATCGGGAAAACGCTCTAACCTATCTCAAGCGTTTCCCTAAAATGTTATTAAAAGCAGTTACTTAAAATGGACCCGACAAGACTCGAACTTGTGACCTTTTCCATGTCAAGGAAACGCTCTAACCAACTGAGCTACGGGTCCGTTGCAAAAATTTTCCCCAAACCCCTTTTGTGATTTTCTTTAAAAATCACGTCGTAATAATCATACTGATGAAGAAATCTTTATTCTTGGAGGCGAGGACCGGAATCGAACCGGTGAATAGTGGTTTTGCAGACCACTGCCTTACCACTTGGCTACCCCGCCGTCGTAACTGTTTTACAAGTATACTGCATTTAATGGGCGGGGAGGGAATTGAACCCTCATGAACTTGCGTTCACAGGATTTTAAGTCCTGCGTGTATACCAATTCCACCACCCGCCCAAAACTACTCTAAAATTATAAAACCAACCCTAACCAAGTTTTGGTGCTTGTGCAATTTCCTTAAAATCTTCCCAAGAAAAATTGCCCGCCCAAAACTTCTCTAAAAATTATAAAACCAACTCTAATAAACCACAAAAATCACTTTGTTCACGTCTATAAGCTAAACAGTGTTATGGAGCAAAACAATAAGGGATTTTTAACCGTTTTGCGGAATAATACTGTTTGGCTTATTTCAAATAGCCTTAAATCTTTGTTATTGCTTTTACTATATCTTCTACATCAGCTAGGTGGCCAACCCCGACGACACCGCAGGCTAATTTACCCTTGGTTGGTTCAATGAATGTCATGCCGTGTTTTTTTAATTTCAAACAATTCTCTGTCACAATGCTGTTGGCATACATATCATCATTCATGGCTGGCGCAATTAATACCGGAGCTTTAGTCGTTAACACAAAAGCGGTTAACATGTCGTCTGCCAACCCATGCGCTAACTTACCAATCATATTTGCTGTCGCTGGGGCAATCAGGACAACATCAGCGTCGCGGGAAAGTTCAATATGTGCCATGCGCCATGCGGCGTCATTAAACATGTCAGAATATACATCACGGCCTGATAAAGATGCTAAGGTTAACGGCGTGATAAATTCACGCGCTTCCTTGGTCATAATAACCGTCACTACACAATTGTTGTCCTGTAAACGGCGGATAATGTCACCCGCTTTATATGCGGCAATGCTCCCGCAAACACCTAAAATAACCTTCTTAGGTCTTTTTGCTGACATAGGTTTTACTTTTTAACCTTTGGTGTTTGTCCCCAGGACTTGGATGTTTCTTTTTCAAGCACCTTAGCTTCACGAATTTCCTGCATCGCTACCGTCGTCAATTTTGTATTGCCTGGCATATTGACCATCTTGCCGCCCGTTTCACTGATTTCTAAGGCACGCTTAGATGCAATGCGGACTAATTTATATACACTGCCACCTGCTTTAGGTAGTAAATCTTCTAACGGCTGATATCCCATCTGTACAGTACCCCCTATGGTGTTTTAACCTAAAATAAAGTCCAATTTTATACCATAGCCTTCTTCTAATGTCAATCGCTATACGATTCCAAGGGCCTGGCAAACAATATTATTTAAATCCCGGCACGCTTTATCTAAGCGCCCATTAATAACAATATAATCATAATGCTTGGCTTCCATTAACTCAGCCCGCGCAACTTTTAAACGCAATTGAAGTGTTTCATGTGTTTCTGAAGCACGCTCTCGTAAACGGTCTTGAAGGATCTTCATTGTCGGTGTCTTTATAAAAACGCTGACCGCCGAGGGAAACTCCTCACGCACATGCCGGGCCCCTTTAACATCAATACAAAGCAATACATGTTTACCATTCTTTAAAAGATTAAGCACTTGCCTCTTAGGGTTTCCGTAATAATTATCAAAAACGCGTTCCCACTCTAAAAAATATACTTTGGTGATGCGGGACTCAAACATAGCCTTGCTTAAAAACAAATAGTCTCTTCCCGCACGCTCTCCGGGCCGCTTTTCCCTAGTCGTCGCTGAAATTGACTTGACTAACTTGCCTTTTAAGCCGGGACTATCTAATAATGCCTTATGCAACGTTGTCTTTCCGGATCCCGACGGGCCGGACAGAATAAGGATTTTCCCTTGATGAGAAATATTTTTACTCAACATTATTGGCTTGCTCACGGATCTTTTCGATCTTGCTTTTTAATGCAATCACAGCGGCGGAAATTTCTTTATCTTGAACTTTTGAACCAATGGTGTTTGTTTCACGCTGCATCTCTTGAGCAATAAAATCCAGTTTTTTGCCCGCTTCAAATCCTTGCTTAATCAAAGCTCTCGCTTCATCAATATGGTGCGCCAATCGCGCTAATTCTTCGTTGATATCATTGCTTTTTTGATAGGCTGAAAATTCTTCATTGCTCATTGTTTGTTTTTGATGTTTCAATAACGCGCCGGAACGGCTTTTAATGCCGCCAATGCGTTTTTGCATCAGCGATAATTGGCTGTTAATATCCGCTTCAATCGATTTTCCTTCCCGTCGACGCATAGCAACTAACGATAACAGCGCTTTTGCAAGACCCTTCTCAACTGACGGCCACATTACCGCCGCTTCAACAAAAACTTCTTTTGCTTCAATAACGCCCGGCATCCGCATAATGTCAGCGACAGAAAGGTCATCCTTGATGCCAAACCGCTTAGCCAACGACTTGCCAAAATCGCGGTAACGCTTAACTGACTCTTCATTTAAAGTGATGGTCATATGAGGCTTGTCAGTAATCCTAACCGAAACAGTGATCCGCCCGCGCTTCACGCTTTTTGCCGCTATCTTTTGTATTTTTTCTTCAAATGAAGAAAATCCTGAGGGGAGATAATATGCCAAGTCTAAATAACGATGATTAACGGATTTAACCTCGACGATGCCTTTAATCTTACCGACGGAAACATCACTTGAGCCAAAACCTGTCATCCCAATTAACATGTTATTTACCTTTTAAAAGTTCGCTGGATTTAAACCACAGTTTAATTTCCCTAAGCGCTTCCTTATTATCCGAAGATACATGCACTAAATTTTCAAAAACACCTTTTGTTGTAACGCGCCCAAATTTGCCGCGCACAGATCTTGGATCAGCCTCTTCAGGATTAGTGGCGCCGGCAATATCTCTGCATTGTTTAACCGCTGATTTGCCTTCAAAAACCATCGCCACCACTGCTGATCCGCCATGCAATTCACCCTGCAAATAAGAGACAATCTGTTTAAAAAAGAATTTATCTTTTAAGCGTAATTCCGGATTGGCATTTTCTAGCTATG
>CAZCHB010000001.1:0-39715 GCA_964498235.1 uncultured Planctomycetales bacterium | reverse complement strand
GCGCTTGTGCCAAAGGCTTGCTGACTTGAACTAACTTTAAACCGACCATTTTTAAGTCGGACATTTGGAAAATATTCAAAATCTCACCGGCTAATCCTTTTTGCATGCCGTCGGGTTTGATTAAAACCAACACCTGCTCTTTCATTTTCTTATAACTCCTAAAATACGGTCTAAGTCGTCTAATGAATAATATTCAATAACAACCCTGCCTTTATTGTTTTTATTTTCAACACAGACCTTGGTCCCCAGCGTCCGGCTTAATTCCTCCTCGAGAATCTGTATATCCCGCACTTTAGAAGAGATTTTCTTAGGCGCGCCAGCTAGATGGCCTTCGAGAATTTTCTTAACCATGGCCTCAACCTGACGGACAGACAAGCCTTTAGCTATAATATCCGCCGCTGTCTTTTTTTGCATTTTCTCGTCGAGACTTAACAACGTACGCGCATGTCCAACCGACAATTTATCCGAAGCAACAAAATCTTGAATTTCTTTTGGCAGTTTCAGCAATCGCAAAAAATTGGTAACGGTTGTGCGGTCTTTGCCAACTGAGTCCGCCACTGTTTCCTGCGTAAAATTAAATTCTTCGATCAAACGCTTAAACCCTTGGGCTTCTTCAATGGGGTTTAATTCTTCCCGCTGGATATTTTCAACCAATGCTAAAACTAAAGCTTCGCGATCGGTAATATTTTTAATAATAACAGGCACTTTTTTTAAGTTCAGTTCTCTTGAGGCCCTTAAGCGGCGCTCCCCTGCTACAACTTCATATTCATTACCAACTGGACGTACTAAAATAGGCTGAAGCACGCCTTTTTCTTTAATTGAAGCTTTTAATTCGCCTAGTTTAGACTCATCATAATTTTTGCGCGGCTGAAAACGGTTGTTTCTTATTAAATTAATGTCCAGACTGGACATTAATTCATCTTTTTTATTGCTTTCAGAATGGACATTGTTTTTTTCTTCTGAATAAACAGACACATATTGCTCTGTTTTGCGCTGCGGTATTAAAGCTGACAACCCCTTGCCTAAAACTTTATTGTCCATTCTGATTTTCTCCTAGATGAATGGCTTGCGCTGTAACCTGAGGCATGCCTAAAAATTCTTGAGCAAGCTCTTTATATTTGATTGAGCCAACTGATGCTGGATCATAATAATTAATCGGCTTGCCAAAACTAGGCGCTTCACTAAGCCGGATATTGCGCGGAATAACCGTATTGTATACCTTATCTTTGAAGTAATTTTTGATTTCATTAATAACTTCATTAGTTAAATTGGTCCGAAAATCAGCCATGGTCATCAAAACACCTTGAATCTCCAAAGAAGAATTTAGACCATCTTTTATAAGTTCAATAGTATTAATGAGTTGTGACACTCCTTCAAGCGCATAAAACTCGCATTGAATTGGAATCAGAATAGAATCTGCAGCTACTAAAGCATTAAGGGTTAATAGCCCTAATGATGGCGGAGAATCAATAAAAATAAAATCATACTGATCTTTAATACTTTCAATGGCCTTCTTCAGCCTAGTTTCTCTTGATAAGGCGCCAACCAATTCAATTTCAGCGCCTGTTAATTGAATGTTACAAGGAATAACATCAAGATTTTTATAGTTAGTTTTAATGATAACATCTTGTATTTTGGATTTATGAACTAATATGTCGTATACAGAAACCTGAATATCATTCTTGTTAATCCCAACGCCACTGCTGGCATTTCCCTGAGGATCCATATCAACCAATAACACTTTTTTATCAGCAAATGAAAGCGCAGCTGATAAATTAACCGATGTTGTGGTTTTTCCTGTCCCACCTTTTTGATTACATATAGCTATTGTTTTTCCCATAAAAACGCCTATTTATTTGGATTTATTGTCCAGACTGGACATTAATTTAAAAATTCAGGACTTCTTAGTTCCACGTGGAACGGATTTGACCTTTATCTTGGCCAATTTTGCGCCCCTCATCCCAAATAGACCTTTTTGCTCTTCACAAACAATCTTAATTTGCATGGTTTCACGTGACGCACCAAAAGACTTTTCCGCCTTACAAATAGCCTCTTCTACTGTACAACCCTCAAACTCTTTTGTATCACCTTCGAATATCATTGTGCTATTTTATCTTACTCATTTTCCACTGCGTTGCGGCGGATAAAGCATAAAAAACAGTAAAATATAGCGATAGCCCGCTGGCAAATTTATAAAAAATAAAACCTATAAAAATCGGAAATAAATATAACATCATTTTTTGCTGCATAGCCTGCTGCTCGTCGGTGACAACCAAATTTTTAGACGAAATCTTCTGTTGTAAAAACATAACTGCCGCCATTAACAATGGTAATATATTAAATTCATTTCCTAATAAAGGCAAGGAAAAAGGCATAATAAATAGCCTGTCAGGCAGGGCTAAATCTTTAATCCATAGAAATGATTCTCCTTGAAAATAATAAGATCTCCACAACACTTGATATAAAGCAACAAAAATGGGCATTTGAAGCAGGAACGGTAAACACCCCCCCAGCGGATTAATCTTTTCTTTCTTGTATATATCCATAATTTCAGTATTTAGCTTCTGCGGGTCATTTTTAAAACGGTCTTGTAATGCCTTGATCTTCGGCTGGACTTGCTGCATTTTTCGCATAGACATCATGCTTTTAAATGTTAGCGGATATGTTAACCCATAAATAATCAGACTAATCAAAATAATACTAAATCCCCAACTTTTAAATATAGAATGTAGAAAAGGAATTGTGAAATATATTGCCTTGGCAAAAATATCGAGCACATTCCAATTAAAAAAGGCAAATATGTTTTCAATCCCCTTTTCGTACTTCTTCATGAGCGCTGGATCTTGAGGTCCTATATAGCAGGTAAATTCATAGCTGGTGCTTTGGCTTGCAGGCGTCACATATATACTTAACTGTTTTTCTGTAACTGTATTTATTTCATAGGCTTTCGTCGCAAAATCAGGATGAATAACAATGGTTGAAAAATGATTCCGGAATCCTGCCCAGTCAATATCAATCGATTCAATCTTATTTTCTTTTGGATTAAATTTCGAAATATTGTTTTTTCTAAATATTTTCTTATTAGCTGATACTGAGTACTCCTCCAGCCCCATGTCACGTTTGTCATTACTATCAATCAAAGAATTGTCCACTCTGAAAATCTGAAACTGAACATTGTCCAGACTGGACATTTCTTTTGAATTAATGTCCACTCTGGCTAAAATTGTATTCCGATCCTTAACTTCATATGTCTTTAAAACCCTCTTTTTATCATCTTGGTATGATAAAACCGTCTTATCTGCGTTTTGTGAAACCAATTTGAATTCCGACTCACTAATCCCCTTGATGGTGATAATTTGGTTTAAAGGAAAGGCGTGTCCTGCCCCCACCTTAATATTATGGAGCGCGCCGCCCTCATTTGTCACATGTGATACAAATGAAGGGGTTTTAATTTCCCATATTTTGCCTTCAAATTGCTTGTTTTTGGTTTTTTCTTGGACGGCGTCCGTGACCTGAGTTAAAATTTCTTTATTTTGCGTAAGTTCTTTTTCAGTAATACTTTTCGATTCTTTTAACATTTGGGCACGTTTTGGAGCAACAAATATAGCTTCATACCCAAATAGAACCATAATGGAAAGAATAATTGCTAAAAGTGTCTTCTGATTCATTGTTTATCTACCTTACTGGATCAAATCCGCCTTGGGATAATGGTGAGCAGCGTAAAATACGATTAAAAGCCATTGCAGTTCCTCGGGTTACGCCATGTTTGGATACAGCATCAATCGCATACTGTGAGCACGAAGGATAAAAACGGCAACATCGAATTGCCAACAGGAAGGATGCCTGCTGATAGATTCTGATGGTAGCAATAAGAACCTTTGGGATCATTGTTAACAATATAATTTAGGCTGATGGAATAAGCTTTCGACGGCCTTTAGCGCGGCGGCGGGCTAATACTTCTCTTCCGTCGGCGGTAGCCATGCGTTTACGAAAACCGTGTCTTTTTTTTCCTACTAAATTCGTTGGTGTTTTTAAATGCTTTTTCACGACATACCTCTATTTTTGTTAAGTGTTTCGACTTTAAAATAATTTGGAAATTATAGCATAGTCCTTCTTGAAGTCAAGGGATTTGGGGTAATGGGCGGAATAAAAAGACAGAAATTGCTAAGGGTTAGCACAAATTCTATTGCATTACCGTTTTTGTTTGTTATAATGGCCTTCCTGAAAGTACTTTTACCGTCGGAGATATTCACAGCTGTGGATAACTTGTGTCTAATTAAAGGCTTTACCCGTCTATAATGAATCCATTGTTTGTTTGGCAAAAAATACAGTCTTCCTTAAAAACAAGTGTCGGCGACACCTCATATGATACATGGTTCGGCAGCTTAAAAGCCTTTGACCGAGACGGGGTTGTTATTGTTGAGACGCCGGATGAATTTTTTAAAGGTTGGATAGTCGAACACTACAGCGCTACCATTGAACGCCTGATGCGGCAGGAGGGCGGGGGAGAAGCCAAGGTTGTTTTTGAAGTCAATGCCCAGCTATTGACTGCTCCTGCCAAGGAACGTTTAAATAAACTTGAAACCCATTTTGATCCAGCAGTTAAATCCGCACAGAACCTTAACCAGCGCTTCCTGTTTGAAAACTTTGTCGTTGGACCCTCAAACCGATTTGCCTTTGCAGCTGCTCAGGCCGTCGCTGAATCTCCGGCCAGAGCTTATAATCCATTATTCATTTATGGGCCGGTTGGACTAGGTAAGACCCACCTAATGCAGGCCATTACACAAGAAGTTGCCCGCAAGCATCCGAGTTTAAAAGTGTGTTACATTTCATCTGAACAATTTACAAATGAATTAATTAATGCTATCCGCCACCGCTCAGCTGAAAGTTTCCGTCAAAAATACCGCGGCATCGACGTATTGTTAATTGATGATATCCATTTTATCGCCGGCAAAGAATCTACCCAAGAAGAATTTTTTCATACATTTAATACCTTGCACGACCACCGTAAACAAATCATTATTTGCTCTGATCGTCCGCCAAAAGAAATTTCGAATTTAGAAGAACGCTTAGTATCGCGTTTTGCCTGGGGACTGATCACCGACATCCAACCCCCGGATTATGAAACACGCGTCGCCATCCTTAAAAAGAAGCTGGAATTAGAATCGGTGGTTGTTCCCGACGATGTGGTGACCTTTATTGCCAGTGAAATAAAAACAAATATCCGTGAACTAGAAGGGGCCCTGATCCGTGTTGTTGCGTATTCATTATTAGAAGATAAGCCCATTTCCTTGCAAGTCGCAAAAAATGTGTTAAAAGATATGGTTAAAGAAACAGTTAAAACCATTAGTGTTGAAATGGTGCAAAAAGAAGTTGCGGCGTTCTTTAACATCCATGTTGCAGATTTAAAAACCAAAAAACGCCATAAAAATATTATTTTACCGCGGCAAGTGGCCATGTACCTATCCCGCAAATTAACCACGCATTCATTACCTGAAATTGGCGGGGCTTTTGGAGGGAAAGACCATACTACCATCCTACATGCTTTTAAAAAAATTGAATTAGAACTAACCACTAATAAAGAAACAAAAAAAATTGTTGATCAATTAGCTGTAATGTTATTAGAATAAACTTGAATAAGTAAAAAAGTTATAAACGGGTTATCCACAGGTGTTAATATTCTAAGTTATTGAAAATAAATGACTTTTATTTGTAATTCAATTTATCCACAGCCCTTACTAATAAGACGGCTGTTTTAAGAAATCTTAAAAATAAAAGTAGATAAGGTAAGGATAACATCATGAAAATTAAAATAAGCAAGGAAGAACTTTTAGGCGGTATTCAAGTGGTAGGCAATATTGTCTCATCAAAAGCCACACTACCAATTCTATCTAATATGCTTTTAGAAGCTAAGGATGATGTTTTAAAGTTAAACGCGACTGATTTAGATATTGGTATATCCTGTGAATTGCCTGTGCATAACCTTGAACAAGGGGCAATAACTATTCCTGCAAAAAAATTTAGTGATATTATCCGTGAACTGCCAACAGGAGATGTGATTATTTACGCGCGTAAGAACAATCAAATTGAGATTGAAGGAACTAACTGCCGTTTTAAATTAAATGGTTTGCCTAAAGAAGAATTTCCAAAATTCCCAGAATTTAAAGACAAAGATGCTGTATTGATAAAACAAGCAGACTTAAAAGAAATGATCCGCTTAACAAATTTTGCAGTGTCGTATGAAGAATCACGATATGTTTTAAATGGTATTTTACTAGAGATTAGCGGAGATAAAGTATTAATGGTGGCGACCGATGGCCGGCGTTTAGCAAAAATTGAAAAGAAATTAATTCAAAGCAGTATTAAAGATTTTAATATTATTCTTCCTATTAAGGCTATTGCAGAAATTAACCGTAATCTAAAAGATACAGGTAACTGCACGATTATTAGCGGCATTAATCAAGTGTTGTTTAATATTGACGGTGTTTTAATCGCGACACGAATTATTGAAGGGGAATTCCCTAATTATAAGCAGGTTATTCCAAAAGAAATTCCTACTAAAGTAAAAATTAGAACCCAAGACTTATTAGCGGCAATACGCCGGGCAAATTTATTATCAACACCTGATTTTCAAGCGATTAAATTTGAATTATTTAAAGAAAAGCTGGTGATTTCAAAAAATACACCGGATGTTGGAGAATGCCGCGAAGAAATTAATGTTGAATATGGCCAACAAGAACTAATGGTTGGATTTAATCCGCAATTTTTTATTGATGTGTTAAAAAATATTAGCGATGAACGGATTGATTTTGAATTTTTAGGGCCGGATAAACCATGTGTGTTAAGGTTAAGGGACTACCTGTATTTAGCATTGCCCATGCGTTTATAAAGAAAAAATAAATTTTTATGTTGAATTATGGACACGATTAAAGATATTATTCAACGTGTTATTGCACCCTTAGCTGAAGGAAAAGGAAATTCTTCAGATGTTGCGGAAAGCTGGGCTCGTCTAGCCGGAGAAAAAAACAAGACATGTATAACAGGATTTAAAGAAGGCTGTTTATTTATTAACGTGGATTGTTCGGCGCGGTTAGTTAAGATGAATTTGAATAAATCGGATTATTTGGATGCCATGAAAAGCAAAAATCCGCTAATCAAAGATATCCGATTTAAGGTGGGAAAAATATCATAGAAGGGAAAGATATGAGCAAGCAGTATAACGCGGATAATATTCAGGTTTTAGAAGGGCTTGAGGCTGTACGAATGAGGCCGGCGATGTATATCGGCGATACCTTCAGCAAAGGGCTTCACCACTTAGTATATGAAGCAGTGGATAATTCTATTGATGAAGCGCTGGCAGGTTACTGCACAGGTATTGAAGTGGTTATCCATCAAAATGAATCAATTTCCATTATTGATAATGGCCGCGGCATCCCCGTTGACATGCATAAAACAGAAAAAAAACCGGCACTTGAGGTTGTTTTGACAACGCTGCACGCCGGCGGCAAATTCGATAAAGACACCTACAAGGTTTCGGGCGGTTTGCATGGGGTAGGGATCAGCTGCGTCGTGGCGCTTTCGGAATGGTTTGAAGTTGAAGTCAAGCGTGAAGGCAGTATTTATCACATGCGTTTTGAAAAAAGCAAGACGGCATCAAAATTAACGACTATTGGAAAGACAAAATCAACGGGAACAAAGGTAACCTTCCGTCCCGACAGGACAATTTTTAAAGAAGTTAATATTTTTTCCTACGATATCCTTGCCAAACGGCTGAGGGAACTTGCTTTTTTAAATAAAGGCATTGCAATTAAATTGACTGACGAGCGTGAGGGCAAGGAAAAAGAAAACACATTTTTATTTAAAGGCGGCATTATTTCATTTGTTGAGCATTTATCGTCAAATAAAACGCCGCTGCACAGCAAAGTTTTCTTTTTTGAAAAAGAAAAAGATAACACGGCCGTAGAAGTAGCCATGCAGTATAACGATACCTATAATGAAACGGTTTATTCTTATGTCAACAGCATTAATACTGTTGAGGGAGGAACCCACCTTTCCGGTTTCCGTTCAGCGTTGACCCGCGCGATTAATAATTACGCGAAGGCTAAAAATATTATTAAAGAAAAAGACGGCATTGGTATTTCCGGGGACGATACCCGGGAAGGATTGGTGGCGGTCATATCATTAAAAATTCCTTTTCCGCAATTTGAAGGTCAAACAAAAACAAAATTAGGAAACTCTGAAGTGGACGGCATGGTTGCGTCCATGACGCTCGAAGCGTTAACGCGTTTTTTTGAAGAAAATCCGTCGGTGGCCAACAAGATTGTCGATAAAGCTATTTTAGCCGCAAGAGCGCGGGAAGCCGCGCGTAAGGCGCGGGAGCTAACCCGCCGCAAAGGGGCCCTAGACAGCGGAGGCTTACCGGGAAAATTGGCGGATTGTTCTGAAAAAGACCCTTCATTATGCGAAGTGTACCTAGTTGAAGGGGATTCCGCCGGTGGTTCTGCTAAACAAGGGCGAAATCGCGCGTTTCAGGCCATCTTGCCCCTTAAAGGTAAAATTTTAAACGTTGAGAAATCACGGCTGGATAAAATCCTCTCCAATGAGGAAATCCGCACCATTATTACTGCGTTAGGAGCCGGGGTCAGCGATGATTTTAATACGGAAAAATTGCGTTACCATAAAATTATCCTCATGTGCGATGCTGACGTTGATGGGTCGCATATTCGAACGCTTATTCTGACCTTGCTTTATCGTCAGATGCCCCAATTAATCGAAGGCGGATTTGTTTATATAGCCCAGCCGCCCTTATATAAGGTGAGCCGGGGAAAACGCGAAGAATATATTCAAACCGAAAAAGAGATGAATGACCTGATCTTGGAGCTTGGAACTGACGGGATTCGGCTCACCAAGATCGAGGGAAAGAAAAATTATACTCCGGCTCAACTAAAAGAAATTTTACTAGCCTTGGTTGAATTGGAAAATATCGTCGAGCGCCTTAAGCGCAGGGGCGTTGATTTTAATACATTTATTGAAAAATATAATGCCAAGACTAAGAAAATGCCGCGGTATTTAGTTAAATCCGCAGGACGCGAAGAATTTGTTTATGATGATAAAGAGCTTGCGGAAAAAACCAAGAATGACGTGGAAACCCAGTATGTAGAAATATTTGAGTCGGAAGACTTAGAACAAATTCAGGAAAAACTAGATAAATTCGATCTTTTTGCCCAAGATTACGAGAGAAAGAATGAAGAGCAAGTATTATTGGCTAAGGATAAAAAAGAAAAGGTCAAGCTCAAAGAACTGTTAAAGCCTTTATTTATTGTTGAGAGCGAAAAAACCGAGGATAGCATCATGTCCCTGGGAGATTTATTAGGCTGGGTGCGTGCGGCGGCAAAGAAAGGCATGCATATCCAGCGGTATAAAGGTTTAGGGGAAATGAATCCTCAGCAGTTGTGGGACACGACCATGGATCCAGAGCGCCGTACGATATTAAAGGTAACTTTGGAAGATGCCGTGGAAGTTGATAAGACTTTTGCCATGCTTATGGGAGATGAAGTAGAGCCCCGCCGGCTTTTCATCGAAACATTTGCGCATGAGGTCAAAAATTTAGACATTTAACGTAGGGGCGGGGTCTTCCCGCCCGTACACAGAAAGGTTTTACATGTCACGTGATTTAAATAAAAAAGAAAGAATTGTCCCGGTCTATATTGAAGACGAAATGAAGAATTCTTACCTTTCGTATTCGATGTCAGTTATTGTCGGACGGGCGTTGCCGGATGTGCGCGACGGGTTAAAACCGGTTCACCGCCGTATTTTATATGCCATGCAGGAACTAAACCTGCAGCACAATAAGCCGTATAAGAAAAGCGCGCGTATTGTCGGGGAAGTTTTAGGTAAATATCACCCGCACGGGGATTCCGCTGTATATGACACCATGGTGCGGATGGTGCAGGATTTTAGTTTGCGTTATCCATTGATTGACGGCCAAGGAAACTTTGGTTCAATCGACGGGGATGCGGCTGCAGCTATGCGTTACACCGAGGCTCGGATGGCTGCTGTTTCTGAACAGATGATGGATGACATTGAAAAACAAACGGTTGATTTTACACCGAACTTCGACGGATCTTTGGAAGAGCCGACCATCCTGCCTGGCATGATCCCTAATTTGATTGTGAATGGGTCATCGGGGATTGCCGTCGGGATGGCCACCAATATGCCTCCCCACAATCTAGGCGAGACGGTTGATGGGATTATTTATTTATTGGATAATCCGGATGCGTCCATCAAAGAGCTGATGAAATTTGTTAAAGGGCCTGATTTTCCCACCGCAGGCATTATTTGCGGACGCGAAGGGATCGTGGATGCGTATAACACCGGACGCGGAAAGATTACCATCCGCGCGAAAGCTTCGACTGAGCAGCAAAAGGGAAACCGTGAGTCGATTATCATTAATGAACTTCCGTATCAGGTTAATAAGGCCAATTTAATAACGGCCATTGCCGCCTTAGTCCAGAACAAGCAGATCGACGGCATTACTGATATCCGCGATGAGAGCGATAAGGATGGCATCCGTGTTGTTATTGAATTGCGCCGGGATGCGGATCCTAACATTGTGCTGAATTATTTGTATAAGCACACGCAAATGGAAGTCACCTTCGGGATTATTAATTTAGCCTTGGTTAATAAATCGCCCAAGGTTCTGAATTTGAAGCAATTAATGACGTATTATATTGCGCACCGCCGTGTTGTTATCCGCCGCCGTACGCAATTTGACTTGGATAAGGCTATCCGCAGGGCCCACATTTTAGAAGGGTTTAAGATCGCTTTTAAGTTTTTAGACGAAATCATTAAGACCATCCGTGCTTCAAAAACGACAGCAGATGCTAAAGAAGCATTAATCAAAAAATTTGAATTATCAGAAGCGCAGGCGCAGGCTATTTTGGAAATGCAACTACAACGCTTGGCGGCCCTTGAGCGCGACAAGATTGAAGCTGAGTACCAGCAGCTGCTCAAGGACATTGAGAATTACCGCGCGATTTTGTCCTCAGACAAGCGGGTTGATGCGATCATCAAGGACGAGCTTGCTGAGATCAGAAAAAAATACGCTGATCCCCGACGAACAGAGATCGCCGGCAAGGCGGAAGACATTGAAATCGAAGACATGATTGCCGACGAAGACATGGCGATTACCATTAGCAATAAGGGGTATATTAAGCGGCTGCCCGTTGAAGCTTACCGTTCGCAAAAACGCGGGGGCAAGGGTGTGACCGCGATGACAACATCCGATGAAGATTTTGTGGAGCGCATGTTTGTCGCCTCATCTAAAGATTATTTATTGATTTTTGCTAATACAGGCGCAGTGCGCTGGCTTAAAGTTTATGAAATTCCTGTCGCTTCGCGGACAGCCAAGGGCAAGGCCATTGTGAACCTGCTTTCATTCAAGCCCGATGAGAAAATCAGCGCCATCGTTGCGGTTAAAGAATTCCGTGAAGATCAATACTTGGTCTTTGCTACAAAGATGGGGCTAGTTAAAAAGACGGTTGTCTCAGCCTTTGGTAACCCGCGCAAAGGCGGCATCGTCGGTATTGGTCTGGAGAAGGGCGATGAATTAATCGGCGTTGCTTTAAGCAACGGCAAGGAAGATGTGCTGCTTGCCACGCATATGGGCATTGCGTTACGCTTTCCTGAGAAGCAATTACGGGATATGGGGCGCTCTGCCAAGGGTGTGCATGGGATTAATTTGGACAAGGGCGATTATGTAGTCGGCATGTTGGTTTTCGCGCCTGACGTGGATAAAACGGGCGCCAAGCTATTGACTGTCTGTGAACTGGGGTATGCGAAACGTTCCGATTTTGCCGATTACCGCACTCAATCACGCGCGGGCAAGGGGATCATTAATGTTAAATTAACCGACAAAAATGGCCCTGTTGTTGGAGTGATGACAACCAATGACGATGATGAGATTATGGCCGTGACCAAGCAGGGGATGGTCGTGCGTTCGTCTCCGTCGGAAATACGCGAAACCGGCCGCAGTGCCATTGGTGTTAAATTGATCGCTTTAACCAAGGGCGATGCCGTATCATCAATTGCGCATGTGGTTGGAAAGGAAGAAGAAGAATAAAAATTTGGTGACCCCAGCGGGATTTGAACCCGCGCCGAGAGCTTGAAAAGCTCTTGTCCTGACCGGGCTAGACGATGGGGTCAGAAAGCACGAAGAATATTCGTAAAATGATTGCCCTATTATATGTAATGTTTTATTAGAGTCAAGAATTAAATTTGAGGATATAAACGTTTCAAATCCATGCCGGCAGGCATGGCCGCTGGGGATTCCAATTTCTTAAAACAACTTGAGGTAAGATTATGCTAACCATTTACGGTTCAGATTTATCTGGTCCAGCCATTAAAGTTCGCTTGACGGCGAGCTACCTAGGTCTTGATTACAAATGGCAAATTATTAATTTACGGGATGGAGAACAAAAACAAGAATGGTTCTTAAAAATAAATCCCGTCGGCAAGATTCCTGCCATTGATGATAATGGTTTTTATTTATTTGAAAGCAATGCCTGCTGTAAATATTTAGCGGAAAAAAATAATTCACCGATTTATCCTAAGGATTTAAAGCAGCGCATGGTGATTGAACAATGGATTGATTTTATTGCCGCGCATATTGGTGTGCACGGCGCAACAGTTGCTTTTAGCCGTATTTTCGCGCCGCGCATGAATCGTCCTGTCAATGAGCAAGCTTTGGCAGATGCGCTAAAATTTTTGGACATGTATTTTCCAATCCTTGAGAATCAATTAAGCAAACACAAATACATCGTCGGAGATGAGCTGACCCTGCCGGATGTTATACTTTTTGCCACCTTAGAGCCGTCGGAATTAGCCGGGATTAATTTAAGCGCTTATCCAAAACTTACTAACTGGCGCAATGAATTGAAAAAAGAGCCTTTTTATACCAAATGTTATCAAGAATACGGAGCGCAGCTTAAAAAATAGATTATGCGCGTTGCCCTGATTCAATTTAATGCCGGCGCTGATAAAACAGATAATATTGCGCGCGCAGTTGTTTTTGTTAGGGAAGCGCTGAAACAAAAATCCTCTTTTGTGTTATTGCCGGAAGTGTTCCATTGGCGAGGAGATGCCCGGGTCCCTTCAAAATTGTATGCCGCGGCAGAGACCATTCCTGACGCTTCTGTCCTGCCTTTTGCCAGTCTCGCCAAGGAATACAATGCTCATATATTACTGGGTTCAATTTTTGAGCGAAGCTCAACTTCTAAAAAGTGTTACAACACATCAATCCTGCTTAACCCACAAGGCAAGATCAGCATAAAATATCGTAAAATTCACTTATTTGACGCACGCATTGGTGATAAGATAATTCGCGAATCAGATTGTTTTGTGGCGGGTAAAAAAACGGTCATGACAAAGGCTGATGACTTTAATCTAGGTCTTTCAATATGTTATGATTTACGTTTCCCTGATTTGTATGCGGCTTATGGTAAAAAAGGCGTTCATATATTGACAGTCCCGTCATGTTTTACGAAAAAGACAGGAGAAGCCCACTGGGAAACATTATTGAGAGCCAGGGCCATTGAAAATTTAAGCTATGTTTTGGCGCCGAATCAGGTTGGCGCTGATGCTCGCGGGGTAGAAGCTTATGGCAACAGCATGATTATTTCTCCTTGGGGAGAAGTAATCGCCAGAGGTAGCGGCGACCGGGAAGAAATAGTTTATGGGGATATTAGCCGTACAGCAATCGATCAAGCTCGTGCTATTTTGCCGGGAATTGTTAAATCATAGCGTGCCTGAATGTCTTTGTCGGGCACCTAGAGCACAAATGAATCAGATCCACGACAAAATCATTAAGGGATGACAAAAGAAAAGGACGCACATGCCTAAACGCATCAAAGTTGCAGTAACAGGAGCCGCAGGCCAAATAGGCTACGCGTTATTATTCCGTATTGCCGCAGGGGAAATGTTCGGCAAGGACGTTGAGGTTGACCTAAGCCTTTTAGAATTAGAAAAAGCTCTGCCTGCTTTAGGTGGGGTGGCCATGGAATTAGATGATTGTGCCTTTCCGTTGCTTAAATCGATCACTATGTCTAGCGATGCCAACACTGCTTTTAAGGACGTTGATTGGGCGCTGTTAGTCGGAAGCGTTCCCCGCAAGGAGGGGATGGAGCGCGGTGATTTACTGAAAATCAACGGCGGGGTTTTTATTGACCAAGGCAAGGCCTTATCCAATAGCGCCAAGCCGACGTGTAAAGTTTTAGTCGTCGGGAATCCTTGTAACACCAATGCGTGGATCGCTAAAAGCGTCTGTAAGAACATCCCTTCTAAAAACTTTTTTGCAATGACCATGTTGGATCAAAACCGTGCGGTTGCGCAGTTGGCCCAAAAGGCGGGCGCCGCTGTTATTGACGTCAAGAAAGTCGGCATTTGGGGCAATCATTCCGCGACACAGTATCCTGATTTTTATAATGCTTTAATTAAGAATAAGCCCGTGCTTGATGTTATTTCTGATGGTGCATGGCTGGAGACGGTTTTTATTGAAACAGTGCAAAAACGCGGCGCAGCCGTTATTAAGGCTAGAGGGCTTTCTTCCGCGGCATCAGCGGCGAATGCCATTGTTGACACAGTAAAAAATTTAGTTACGCCGACCCCGATAGGTGAATTTTTTTCGGTTGCGGTATCTTCTGACGGCAGCTATGGAATTCCTCAAGGAATCATGTTTGGCTATCCTGTGCGGTCAAATGGCGATACGTGGGACATTGTTCAGGGGATTTCCCACAATGCTTTCGGCCAAGCTAAAATCAAGGTAACGTTAGATGAGCTTTTGTCTGAAAAAGCAGCTGTGGAAGGGCTGTTAAAATAGTTTAGCCGCTAATTTGCATATTGGTTAATTAACGGGTATACTTTACCCAATAAAAGACTTTAAGGAGACTTATATGATGCAGCAAGTTCAAGTTTTGTCCGTAAGCGCAGCAGCCGCTATTTTTGTGTTATACTTAAGCGGATGCGACTTGATCAATCCTCCTAAAAAAGAAGTTAAAAAAAGCCCGGCCGCGGCAGTTGAAAGCGCGCCGGCCAATAACCAAGATCAAGAGGCCTTGCCGCCAAATGTGATTGTCAGGGTTGGCTCTTGGACATTGACAGAGGAACAATTTAATCAGCGCCTCAAGCTTCTTAAGGAAGGGATGCCTGATTTTGATGAAAATAAGCCGGGTAATAAAGAAGCAGTTTTAGATGAATTGATCCGTCAGCAGTTATTAGTTAAAGACGCTGAAGATGCTGGAATTGGTGCCCAAAAAGAAATTGTCGAGGCTGTTGATGATTTCCGCCGCACGTTATTGGTGCAGGAATTAGCAAGCCGCTTAACTAAAGATATTATTGCGACTGAAAAAGATGCTAAAGAGTTCTATGACCAAAAGAAGGCTGTTTTTGTTGATCCGGTTGAGTGGAAGGTTAGAGAGATTGTCACAGCCGACGAAGCCGCAGCTAAAAATATTTTAGTGCAAGTTTTGCAAGGCGGGGATTTTGCCGAGATTGCTAAGGCTCAATCTAAAGGAAAAACAGCCCAGGAAGGCGGCTTATTGCCAGTGTTTAAGAAGGCCCCATTTAGCGCGATGCAAACAGCCATTTCTGCGCTTGATGCTGGAGGCACCAGTCCGGTATTTAAGGGCCCTGATGGTTTTTATGTTGTTAAGGTTGATGAGAAGAAGGGCGGCAGTGCAAAGCCATACGAATTAATTAAGAAAGATTTAATTGCCGGATTAACGCTACGCAAACAACAAGAAGCGGTTCTGGCGCACATTGAACAAATAGCGTCAAAAATAAAGGTGAATGTCAATAAGGACCTGATCGGCTCTAAGCCTGAAAAATAGGTTCTTGGGGCATGCGGAGGAATTAAATCATGGAAAACAAGAAACAATTGTTATTAATAGTCATCGCGGTGATTGTCGGTATTGTTGCCACGGTGATGACAAGCAGTTATGTGACAGGGACTATTCAACGTCAGACCCAAGAGCTGCAGGAAAGTTATGAAACAAAACAAAAAGAAGTAATCTCATCACTCCAACAGCAAAGCGAACAAAAAATGAACGCGTTGGCGCAGGAAATCCAGCGCGCAAAAACGGAGCAAGCGGAAGCAACTCAGCGGCAAATCGCCGATTTGCAGGCTAAAATACAGGAACAACAAAGACAACAGCAGGCCGCTGTCCCCGTCAAGAAAATTAAACCCTCCCTTGCCGTTAAAACACCAACTGGTAAACGCGCCGTAACGGTCATGATTGATTCATTAAATGCGGTCGGCGGTCTTTTGAATCCTGGCGATTTCGTGGATATTATCGCGCAATTAAAAATACCTGTTTTGGACGATAAGGCTAAGAATACTGTAACAGCCATGGTTTTTCAAGGCCTCGAGGTTTTGGCGGTAAATACGAATTTGGAAGAAACCGGCGCGTATTACGATGAACAGCAAAATACCCCTTCTCTTAAGGTCACGATTGCTGTTGATCCGCAAGAGGCGGGTCTGCTGTCATTTGCTGACAAGAATGGAAAGCTGGAGATGGCCTTGCGTTCCCCTCAAGATTCAGAACATCAGATGGTAAAATCATCGACATGGAAAGCGTTGGCAGATTATGTCCTGCAAAATCAGGGAGCAGATATTGAAATTCCTCCTGAACTAAAGGGAGATTTTAAGGAAGAAGAAGATAGCCCCATAAAACCAAGCATTCAAATTTTTAGAGGCGGTAAGGAGCTTTAAGTATGAAGAATAACAATAAAGCCGTAACCCTATCTTTGTTTCTTATCTTATCGTTGGTTGTTCCTCCGGTGCCGGTTTTTTCAGATACGACGGCGGACATGAACATGGTTATAGGCGATTTGCAAAACGTAGAAGTTAAGAATCTTTCCCGCGTTTCAGTGACCACACCAGATATCGCGGATGTAGCTGACGCCAAAGAAGGCGTTGTATCTATATTAGCAAAAAAGCCCGGACAGACATCTGTTTTCTTGTGGGATGAAGAAGGTAAACATTCGATCAATGTGCGCGTCACCAGCGAAGACTTAAAAGCCATGCAGGAGCGCATCCGTCATTTGTTAACGGAGGCGGAAATTAACGGGATCAATTTAGAAGCGAACGCAGGCGAAGGAAGAATAATTGTATCGGGCGGATATCTAAAGGAGAAGAAAAGCCTTTTAGACAAAATACTCGAACCATACAGCGAACAGATTATTAATTTGTCTAAAGAAGAAGTTAGCAAGGACTTAATACAAATTGATATGCAGATCACGGAATTAGGCACTACCTTGGATAAAAATTTGGGGATTGATTGGCAAGGTGGAGCCGTTGGAAGCTCATTAAATTTAGATTACCAAGAATCCGGCCTGCCGACTGGCGGCGCGAAAGATTGGTTTAAATTTGGTAAATTTAACAGGACCACCGCTATTGTTAACACGGTTAATTTGATGATCCGGGAAGGCAAGGCTCGTGATCTTTCCAGGCCGCGCATCCTTGTCAGCAGCGGTAAAGAGGCAACGATTAACGTCGGCGGAGAAGTTCCCATTCAGTCCATTACGTCTTCGCAGGGAAGCGGGGTTCAAACAGCCAGCACGACATTCAAGCAGTATGGCGTCACCTTGACAGTTACACCGACGATTAAAGAAGGAAAAATCGACGTTGTCATGAATCTTCAGGTCAGTGACGTGGATAAGACATTTACCATCCAAGCCACTAAGACAAGCGACATTGCATATAAAACCCGCTCGGCTCAAACACAATTATTGCTTGATGACAGGCAGACGGTTGTATTTGCCGGCCTTATCCGCTACAACGATAGTGAACAAAATAGACGGGTGCCGTTCTTTAGTAAAATTCCAGTTGTTGGGCTGTTATTTAGAAACACGTCAAAGCAGGCTCCCGATGAAGGCAAGGAATTGGTCATCACATTAACGCCAACCATCATGCGTTCAAAACAATTTGCCACGGAGCAGGTAAAGATGCCTTCCGAAAAAGCCAAAGCCTTTACCAAAGAAATGGATACGATTAATGAAGTCGAGTTTGAACCTATCCCTGGCGCTGACTCAACGCCAGCTCCAACGGCACCCGCGCCGCAGCCAGTTGAGACTAAGGCAGAAGCTGTTAGTCCTCAAGAAGCTTTCGCGGATGCGGATTATGTGCGAGCTGTTCAAATGAAGGTATCACAGCACATTACATATCCTGATGAAGCGGCTAAAAACAATCAGCAGGGGACCGTCAAGGTGAGGCTTCATATTCTAAAAGACGGATCATTGACAAATGTCCTTGCCGAGAAATCTTCAGGGCATTCGATTTTAGATGAAGACGCATTAAACGCGGTAAAGATTTCCGCGCCTTTTGAGCCATTTCCAGCAGACATGACTGGAGATTTTATCTCAATTTGTTTCCCGGTTATCTATAAGCAGGGAGAAAGGGTGAATACAGGATCCGCCCAAGTTACTTATTAAACTCCTTTAATGACAAATAAAAAAACCATGGTAGAATAATTAATTATTGATACCATGGTTTTTTTAATATGTCTTCAAAAACAATCACATTTTTTTCAAATAAAGGCGGGGTCGGCAAGACGTTTGCCAGTGTTAATACGGCGGCCGCTCTGGCCATTAAAGGCCGCCGCGTCCTTTTAGTTGACATGGACTTGCACGCGAGCCAGGACATGGCGCGCATGCTTAATTTGTCAACGGCTTATTCTCTCGTCGATCTTCTATCAGAGATTGATAAAAATGATAAGCCGGACATTATTAATAAATATGTGACCCGCCATGTCAGCGGGTTGGATTTCCTTCCAGGGGTTAACCATTTACGGCAGGCTGGCCACATTACTGCGGACAATATCCGCCCATTTTTTAAAAAATCATCCCAACTTTACGATTTTATCATCATTGACGCTGGAAACATCTTCAGCGAAATTTTGATCAGCATTTTTGATTCGGCCAACCTTATTTTTCTAGTGGCGACACCTGATATTTTAGCCGTTTATCAAGCGAAAACATCCTTGGAAATTATTCAAAGCCTTCATTATCCGCTTAAAATGATTAAGCTGATCCTTAATAGGGCAGAAAGCCGCGGCGGTGTCGCATGGCAGGAGGTTAAGACGGCGATTGCTTGCGATATTTTTACCCTGATTCCTTCCGACGGGAAAACAGTAGGCATGGCGTTAAACCGCGGAGTTCCTTGCGTGATAGATAGTCCAAAAATGAAGGTGGCAGAAGTATTTTTTGAAATCGCGGAACGGCTTCAAAGTGAAGATATTTTTGTGCAGGGATCGGATGTGATCAAGGTTCGAAGCGCCGATGAAACATCTAAAAAAGGAAATGAATTCTGGCAAAAGTTTGGTATCGCGCCGAATTCAGGAACGGCAAAGAATTTAGGGTTTAATAAAGAAGAAGATGAAGTTGTTAAGTTAAAGAAAGCTATTCACTTGCGTTTAGTTGAGCGGATGAATCTGCAGAAAATATCACCGGAAGCGCTGACGGACCCGGCGCAGTCGGCCAATATCCGCAAAGCGGCGGAAAAAATAATTACCGACCTGTTAGCAGAGGCTTCCGGCGCGTTTCTCTCGTCGCAGGAAGAGCGTTCCCGTCTTGTGCGCGAGATTGTTAATGAAGCTCTGGGCCTTGGGGCGTTGGAAGATTTCTTAGCGGATCCTGAAATTAACGATATCATGGTCAACAGCAAGGACGAGATATTTGTTGAGAAACGCGGAAAATTAATCCTGACAAACAAACGTTTTATTTCAAATGATCAGGTAAGGGCGACCATTGACCGTATTATTGCCCCCCTCGGCCGGCGGGTTGACGAGTCAACCCCGATGGTGGATGCCCGTTTACCCGACGGAAGCCGTATTAACGCCATCATTCCGCCGTTGTCTTTAAACGGCCCGATGATAACGATTCGGAAATTTTCCAGCGAACGTTACACCATTGATGATTTGTTAACAAAGTTCCACAGCATTTCCCAACCCATGGCGGATTTTTTAAATGCGTGCGTCATTGGGCGTAAAAATATTATAGTTTCCGGCGGCACCGGGGCCGGGAAGACAACTCTGCTTAACATTGTTTCCCAGTTTATTCCGGATAACGAGCGCATCATCACCATTGAAGATGCCGCAGAATTGCGATTATCTAAAAGCCATTGGGCTCGCTTAGAATCACGCCCGCCCAATATTGAAGGCAAGGGCCGTATCTCTATCCGCGACCTATTTATTAACACGCTGCGTATGCGTCCTGATCGGATTATTATTGGTGAGTGCCGCGGGCCTGAGGTGCTTGACATGCTCCAGGCGATGAACACGGGTCACGACGGGTCGTTGACAACCTTGCATGCGAATACACCGCGGGACGTTCTGGCGCGCCTAAGCTCAATGGTGCTATTGTCCGGCATTGAACTGCCTATTCGTGCTATTTATGAAATGTCCGCATCCGCAATAAATATTATTGTCCAGATTAACCGTTTTTCTGACGGATCCCGCAAAATAACGGCCATTACAGAGTTAACCGGTCAGATGAACGAAGGGATGCCGGAGATGAAAGATATTTTTGTTTTCAAACAAAAGGGCATCAATCCTGAAGGGGTTGTTTTAGGTGAGTATATACCGACGGGATATATTCCGAAAGCATTTGACGATTTTCTGACCCGCGGCATCCCGCTTAGCGAGGCTATATTTAAAAAAATTGAAAATCCTTAATAATACACGTCATTGTGAATTGGCGGACAGCGCAGTGTTCGCTGACACGTCTTTGGCGCGCATGAAAGGATTGCTTGGCAGGCATGCGTTAAAACAAGGCGAGGGATTGATTATCAGGCCTTGCCAATCAGTCCATATGTTTTTTATGCGCTTTTCCATTGATGTTATTTTTGTCGATAAAGTTAACATTGTTGTCGGCCTTTGCCCTAACCTGAGGCCTTTTAACCTCTCTCCTATTTTCTGGAAATCTGCTTGCGCCATTGAACTTCCTGCTGGTACAATTGAACGCACCAGTACAGCCGTCGGCGATCAAATCAGCTGGTGACGGACAATTAAATGTCCAGTCTGGACATTGTTTAGGGGAAATATAGGGTGGGCGTTAAATATAAGCTGACAGAAGAGATTGTCCATTTTATTTTAACGCAAAAGCGTGAATTGCCCCAATTATCCTGTCGGGAATTAGCGCATCAAATTCAAACACAATTCGAACGCCAAGTGTCAAAATCATCTATCAATGAAGTATTAATTGAAGCTAAAATTGGCAGTCCCCGCGGCCGTAAACAAAAAGAAAAATTTCAAATTCCTTATGAAAAGAAGGCGCAGTTATTTGTTCAACCGCGCGTAAAGCCATTGGAAGAAGCAAGCCCCTCTCCTGTTTTCGTTAAGCACGAAAAAATTGAGCTGCCAACGGCAGTTAAAACAGTTAATCATGAACCGCTAATGGCGCTAACAGATGCTGGGATTCAGCAAGGGGCGGGAGAGTATATTTTAAAAGCCGTGCATTACGATTTTTTTCCCAAACCATGGCGGGGGATGAGCTCGCTAGAAGATTTTAAATCATTTGATTTCAATAGTTTAAAGGAAGAACTGCTTTATAGGTCTTTGGTGATTTATGGTTATAGATTTTTATTAGAAGATGGGAGCTCTTTTTGTGTGGATAGCCGCTTGCAAGGGCTTCAGGCGAAAGAGGGCAAAAATTGGCCGGCCCCGCTGGAGAGGGCGCTGACAGCAGCGGCTAATCTTTTTGTAAACAATTTACAACCTATTGTAATAAAAGAGGTTGCAGGAGAATCGCTTGAGGCCTTCTTTTTTGACTTTTTCTTATCGTGTCAAGGGCGGCCGGGGAAAGGCATTGTTAAAATAGATCTTTTGGATAAAGAGGGAGAAGCGTTTGTCAGTTTTCCTTTAGAAGGTGCGCCCAAAAAGCAGTTTATTGTTGGGATAGGAACACAAGTAGTTGATATAAAAGAATTTATGAATATTTCAAACAAAGAAATGTTAATAGTTGACGCTTACGGCCAAGAGGCGCCGCTGAGATTTTTTGCTAAAGAAATCTTGTTAGCTAACATGAAATGCCGCGCAGTGATTTTATGCGCAGAGAATAATGAGCCCTATAAGGTTCTCATTAGCAATTTTTCTGAGTCGATTAGCGACGGGGAAATTGTGCGCGAATTTTTTAAACAGCATCCTTTTAACGGGCCCTTATCTATGGCGGAAAGTCCCGAGGGACCGGTCAATAATTATATTGATTTCCTAAAGCTGCAGGCGCAGTCTTGTTTTCCAAGGCTTTTAAGCGACGATCAGTGGTCTCAATTAATGTTATTTAAAGGGCAAATCGCTTTTAATAGTCACATTAGGATTGTAACACTATTAATTCCAAATGTTTATGAAACAGCGGACAATCTAAAATCAGGGTGTGCTGCAATCAGTACGCTGGGGGTTAAAAACGAAGCGGACCAAATTTTGAGCATTAATGTTAAGTGTGTTTCCGAGGAGAATTAGCATTCACAAGGTTGACGCTGGCTATATTATATGGCATACTTATAGCAGATTGAAGCATTGTATTACCAGCCCTTTGGGGCTTTTACATAAATCAACGGCCTTTAAAAGAATTCCGCTTAAACTAATGATGGGAGTTTAAGCACAGGCCTAAGCCGTCTTTACGGCGCATGGGGACATCACGATGAAGGCGTTAAACAAAGTCAATGGACAAAACTTAATCGAATATGCCATTGTCGTGGCGTTAGTCACAGCGGCGGTTGCCGCGATGAGTACCTATGTGTTCCGTTCCGTTCAAGCGACCCAGAAGGCGGTCACTGAGGAATTCGCCAATTAATAATTATATTTTTCCGTAGTTAAGGAGGAAAAAAATGTTAGATAAATTCAAGAAGCATAACAAGGCTTGCCGAAAAGGGCAAAGCACCGTCGAGTACATCGTTTTAGTGACAGCCGTTCTCTCGGTGGCGATTTTGTTCCTTACCTCGTCAACCGGGCCGTTTCAATCAAAGCTGAACTCATCATTGTCAACGGTGACTAACAGCATGACGAACATGGCCAACAGATTAGGCTCATCACATTAAAGAATTGCCTAATTTGACAGGGAACATTAATTATTTAATATCAAGAAATCAGCTCCTAAAAAGGGGGAAATAAAAATGTTTAGAAACTTTCTAAAAAAGAAAAAAGGCCAAAACACCGCGGAATACGCGCTTTTGATTGCCTTAGTTATTGCCGGGATTATTGCAATGCAGCAATATGCCCAGCGTGCCTTACAAGCGCGCGTGCGCGATGCTAATGTGTACATGACATCATCAACAAACAAACTAGGAAATTCGGTTCAGTATGAACCGTATTATCAACAAAGTAATTATGAAGTGACCCGCGATTCCGTCGAGAACAAACGTTTAGCGGAAGGCGCTGAAGGCATCAGTTCCGACGCGGTGACAAACCGTGTCCGTGAAGGGGAACAAACTACCACGTATGCTACTGGTTTATCCAAACCGGTTACAAATCAAGCAATGCCTTCAGGGATTTAAGGTTTCCTGAAAGGTTTTTGTTTAAAGATAGAAACGTTTATCAAGGAGGATCACAACATGTTTAGACACTTTCATGCGATGAAAGGACCATTAAGCGGACATCGCCGCGGCCAGAGCACCCTGGAGTACGCGGTGCTGGTCATTATTATTGTCGGTGCTTTATTGACCGTGCAGAATTATATCAAGCGCGGTGTGCAAGGGCGCCTGAAAAGTTCGACCGATGATATCGGCGATCAATATTCAGAAGGTAACACAAACGCCATCAAGCAAACCAAGGTTCATTCAAAGACCAAGGAATTGTTTGGTATGAATGCTTCAGGCGTAGCCGCGCAGGGTATATCTGTGTCGCAGATGATCGACAAGGAAACAACCAACACGGTAGAAAATTCCCAGATCTTGAATTCACAGCAGGAATACTGGGGCAAGTAGTTTAGCGTCAACAGTATAATAAGGATGGCTCCAGGCCGGGAAGATTTCCCGGCTTGGGGCTATTATGATGCAATGATGCGGCGGATATCTAATCGGGGACAAATTGTTTTGCCGGAGTTTGTCGTGGCATTTTTTGTGGCTGTGACCGCGATAATGGCCGTCTCAATTTATGTGCAGCGGACCCTGCAGGCTAGGGAGCGCGATGCGAAGATTTATATGGTTGATATGATGGCTCAAGGCTGTGTGGATGTGGATGTATCGCAAGGGACGACGGATTGTCAGGGCGCGGCTGGAATGAACGCTGGAAAGATGGCCTATGAGTATGAGCCGTATTATGTTCAGGTTAATTCAATTGTTGAGAGAGACAGCGCAGAAACCAAGGCGCTGACAGGGCCTGGCATATTTACAAAATCGGATTCAAGCCAAACACAGGCACAGTCACAAAGCAACCAGATATCACCGGTGTATGCGAAATGACGAAAACGCAGGGGCAGACAATAGTGGAATATGTCATATTGATAGGCATCGTCATCACGGCGTTATATGCGATGGGGCCGGCGTTTAAACGCGGGGTGCAGACGGTGATACGCGGCACCTCCGACCAGTTGGCCTACCAGAACGCCGCGGAACAGGACTTTAGTTTTGACCAAAGCCACCTAACCCGGATGACGACCCAAAGCAGGGTTAACAACCAGCGTTCGGTCAACGAGAAAAATTTTCCAAGTACGGGTATTTATAACGCGATCACCGGCATCACTTATTATCCGTCAAATTATAAGTCAACGACGACGGCCAATGAAGTGACAAGCTCAACAACTGAAGTTATCACCAATATGGGTTTTACCTTGGATGATGATAAATAAATCAGGGAGCATATGATGATGTTCAAAAGAAAAGCTCAGAGCACGTTGGAATACACGGTTTTGGTGGTCATTATTATTGCTGTTTTTATCACCATGCAGATGTATTTTAAGCGGGGCTTTCAAGGACGCTGGAAATCAACGGTGGATGATTTCGGCGAGCAATATGATCCGGACACCACCAATTCACAGACAGACTATTCCTTAATTTCTAATTCCGAAACACAAATTGGCGTTGGGCATCTGGACTTGCATCCTATTACGGGCCAGCCGGGTTATTACACCACACGTTTAGATAATACGACATCGGTTGAGACGAAGAACGGCAATACAATCGTCGGCAGTAATTAGAGACGGATATGAGAATAATGCACCTACATTATAAGAAAGCCCAGGCCGCGACGGAACTGGCTGTTTTCGGCGCTATCATTATTTTTATTATTGGTGCAATTGTGCGTTCGTCCCTGCTGACAGGCTACCAGCAGAACCAGCAGTTAAAAAGCATGAAGGAAGCCCTGATGCTGTCCTACAAGGGGGCGTACGGTGACCCTTATAATCCTACCGTCGGACGAAACACATCCAGCATATTGTATATTGAAGACAGGCTTTCCCCGGAAGTGGGTAAATACGGCGCCATGGACCGCCAGCAATTTTATTTAAGAGGATCCGGCACCATGACCAATAGGCTGATGTACCCGGTGGATGAAGCTGATTTATATAATCCGGGTAATCTGCCGACGATGGACATTATTATTAATGGAAAGCATTTTCAATTTACGATGGCCAGGCTTATGGATAAAGAACTTTTGCCACCGTGCAAGACAAACATCACGCCTTGTCCAGAACGCTATGCTGATGTATATGCCACTCCTCCTGATCCCGACGGCAATGGGACTTACCGCTATAAAGGCTGGGAATTTAAATGTGTTCCTGATGCGGCGGGATGGCGGGGGTGTCAATTGTTTTATGAGCATGTGGCCCGCGGCACGTCCGGCTGGTGTGAGTCTGACCCGTGTTCAACGATATCTGCGGCGGAACGGTTTGACTTAAACCGCAACGGCGGTGATTTTAGCGATGATCCCTTGGTTTGCGGACCTGGAAATCCGCCTTCCGTTTACGGAAAAGTATGCCGCGAAGATATTGCCTGGCAGTGGAATGCTGTCAGAGGCATTCAGGGCTCCATTAATATTGACGCGACAAACGCGAATTATCCCTATTATGATATCGATAACGATGCGGAAGAAGAAACGCTGTATGCGGTGCCTCAGTATTATCCCGGCGGCGCGATTAGGACGCTGAGGGTTTTGGATTTTCAGGAAGGTGACATTAATTTATCGGCCAATGACGGGTTCTTGACGGACATGGCCATTTATACGCGCACCAAGGAAGGGACGTATTTAAAAGTTAAGAACGGGAAATTGTATAATCCCGAGGACGGGCGGATGGTGCGCAGTGTCAGCCGTGCGGATCAGGTTGAGTTGATTGAACGCCGTATTGGGGTCAGCGGTGACACGGGGCTTATTTGTGACGGGAGCAATTCGCCGCACCCGCGTAATCCGGCGGTCGAAGTTTGCCGTGATGATTGTTTCAGCGGTTCTGTTGTCAGGGCCCAGACGTGTTTTAGTAAACGGGACAAGGTCCTGTATGTGCGTTCCCGGGTGATGGACCGCCGGGGAATTTTCTGGCTGACGGACAGTACGGGAGGGTTGCCATGAGAAAACGCGGCCAATCGACCATTGAATTTACCTTTGTGATAATAGCATTTTTTTTATTAGCGTACGGGCTGATCCAAATCTTTCGCTGGGCCGGCATGGATTTGGCGGAGCGCCGCTGGACTTTTGAGAAATCTTTGACGGAAAGCCCAGATCCTAATGAGCAATTAAAAACAGATTTTTATCGTCCTAAACCTTTATCTGCGGTTTTCCAAGGCTGGAAATGAGACGACAACAAGCCCAAGGACAGGCGTCCTTAATATTGATTTTGCTGACCGCCATGGCGATTATCTTTTTTGCCATTTCACTTAATTGGCAGCGCATTGCCCAAGTCAAAACCTTGACCATGTCAGCGGCGACAACGACCGCCTCATCCATGGGCTCCAGTTATGCGAGTTATGCTGAGAAAGTCATGCAGACTAGTTTGGGGGGGGTTTCCAAAATTTGTAAAAGAAATAGTATTTTTGCGGCGTTTTTGACCTTGCTTATTGTTGTTGCCATTGTTTTCTTGAGCGTGGCTTGCGCGGCCTGCGGAGCGGTATTTGGCGCAGCAACAGCTCCATTATTGGCGGCCGCGGTAGCCATGGCTGTTTTAAATCTGGCTTTGCAGGTGCTGGTTGTCCAGCCGGGTCTCACGCGGCTGTGGAATAAGATGCAGTCTAATTTGCCGATTACCGCGCAATTTGTCGAGCAGGGCGTGCAGAATGGGATTCAAAATGTAGTTACTGATCCAATTCAAGTGCCGGATCTTTTTGATTTAAACACCAATGGGATGATTGGTTTTAGCGGAGCCAGGCCAGAGGACATGGTGCCACGCTTTGGGATTTATTATACTGAACGATTAAAAAGCTTACAGGTAGTTGCGGCGGATGATCTTACGCTTTTTTTAAACGCGTTAAGGGGGTTAAGCGCAGAAATCACAGTTCCTTGTACGGATATTAATGATCCGCATTGCAACCCATGTTGTGTTCCCCTTAAAGATCCAAATCTTGACCCGTATAGCGCGCCTAGGTTAAGGCCGGGGTATTGCTCTGCGGATAATATTCCTCCCGGCTGTGCGAATACCACGGTGTGGCCGCACGCGAGCACGTTTTATTATGCCTATGATCCAGCGTACCCTGATTATAAAAACGGCACTTCATTTTTAGCCAAGATGGGCGTTGATGCCGAGGTTCGTCAGCCGTCTCCCGATGGACCTTTTGACCCCCATCAAGGCGATGCCAAGGGCCTGTTTTCTATTTTTTGGGGGATGGAAAAATTATTGACAGATCCAGATCGTGCTATCGGCCCTGCGGCGGCACCGGACTCATTTGCATCCGGGATCATTACGGACAATGTTCTTCCTGCGAGTGATTATAAGATTGCCGATGAGAACACGTGCACGAATGATATTGACAGCGCGCTTCCGGGGCTTAATTGGAAGAAAGGTTATGATTTGTATTGTTCCTCCCGTTGGCCGTATGATGTTTGCGCCAAACATAGCGGTGCGTGTACGGTTGATGTTGACGGAGTTGCGCAATGCAAGTCTTGTTCCGAATCGATCAATAAGAAGCAGTGGCCGGAAGACGGATGGGATGACATTGTTTATGGTTTGAAAGAATTTTATGTCTGGAGCAATAATTTAGGCAAGGGAGATGCTACACAGCTGAGGTTAAATATTGATCAGTGGTATCCGGATGCCATGACGTGGTTTGCTAAGGAGAAGTGTGTGGTTACAACGATGGACGCGGGTTCCGACATGTCTCCGTATACGATAACTACTATTACCAACCAACACCAGTGTACAGACGCAACTCCCGATGGAAAAGGCCGCTTGCGCCAATATCCGCCGCGGTTAAATAAAATTAAAGACTGGTTAAATGGCTGGCTTGCTAAAACCGATAACGTAGACAGTTCCAACAATGCCTGGTGCTTGCCGGCCAATGCGCTTGCTAACCCTTTGAATTTGATATCCACCGCGGAGGAGAATTATATTTTATCAAAAGGGAGCTGGGGAAGCTTGGAGAGCGTCGAGGCTTGTTTCGATTACAATAAGGATAATGATGTTAAATTCGGTGATTGCGCCGCGGATTTACAGACGGCATTTTTAATGTGCGCCGGCGGTGCGGCGCCTGCTCTGCCTGTTTCCTGTCAAAATTTACCGCGTTCGTTGGTAGGGCCTGCGCCAGCTTACGATCTTTGTTCAACGCCGTCGCTGTATATGAAATGGGCGCAAGACAGCCGTGACTATTTTGTAAAATACCAGAAAACGAAATTCAATTCCCGTCTTGATTTAATTAAAGAAATGAAGACGAAGGCCCGGGATTTGGTTAATGCTATTGATCTGTTCCTGGCAAAATTAGAACCCTTCTTAGAAGATGGCGGCCCCATTGATAGTTTGATTAATATTTATAACGGTGTATTAGTTGATCCTTCCAGTAAATTGCCGGGATATGTTATTTATGGGTGGAAAGATGCGCCGGTAAAAACATCGACGAGACCGTATTGGCACATTGTTTCCGCGGAAGTTTCGGGTCCGGGCAATTGTCCCAAGGGAAACTGTGGTCCTAATCGGTTGGCGTGGGTGCGGACATATACCAAAGGGTTTTTAGGTTCCACGCGTTGTTATGAACTGCAAGCTCACACGGGGAGGGTTGCCGCGAAGATTACCCGTTGGGATCAGGACCGCCAGGCAGGCGTTTCGTTTGCGAATAAGTTTCCCATCTGGAAACTGATGTTTTCAAAACCGGGATCACCGGTTAGGGACTGGGACAGGATTAATGATGACCTTAACCGATACTGCGGCGAGGGGCGCGATGATAACGACGGCAATGCCGTGGGGCTCAGCAAGGCGACACTGGACGCCTTAATCCGAGAGGGAATAACCTCAGCCGACAAGAAAAACTTACGCAATGCCTTTATGATTAATGTCAAGAGCGGGGCATGCTGGGATGTGGTCAAAGACTTATTGCCCTCTGGCATCAGTTCTCAGGCGTGCATGCGTTATCAATTGGGCCGCAATGGGGCTGGCCGCGAACAAATTCAATTAAGATTTGTCGGCGGGACTGAATGCGATAAAGGAGCCTTATAATGAGGCGCGTTCACTCAAACATACGGGCGATTGCGATGATTGAGTATGTGGTTCTTATTGTGATAATTTTAGGGGCATTATATGTTGCTGTGCCGCGTATTGTGCGGGTTTTCAACGGGCATTGGAAAACCTCCGGCGACAGCTTTGGTTTTGGGCGCCAGTATCAAACGGCACGTACTGCGGAATGCGCGTACGCGCAGTTAAGAACTGATTACGGCGTGTGGTATGACAATGTTTGTTTTACCCACAAGGCTGCCTTATGCGGACCGAGGGATAAGGTATGCGAAGACAATGCAAGAATGCAATGCGGTACGGACGCGCAGAAAGCGTATTGCTGTGAAAACAATAATCCGTCGGAAAATGGACCTACTAACTGTGATCCTTGAAGAGATAAAGGCAACGACATGATTTTTATTACTTTAGCTTTAATTTTTGCGACAGTGGTTTTGCTTGTGTTAGGCGCATTGCCTTTGCTTATTGACCGCGGCGGCGTTTTGTCGCAGGCGAACGCGGCAAAATTCGTCGTTAAGTATGATGCCGTCTTGACGGAAGACCAAATCAAGAAAATGCAGCAGCTGATGCTGTTTCTTCCTTTGCTTATGACGGCCTTGGCCATTTTATTTGCGTCTGAAGAAATGCGGATGATTTTTGTAATCGCGGGGCTTACCCTTGGATTTATGATTCCCCGCATGCGCTTAAACCAGTTGATTGCGGCGCGCAAACGCAAGTTTTATGATCAATTGATGGATGCCCTGATGATCATGTCCAGTTCTTTCCGCGGGGGTTTAAGTTTGATTCAGGCTATTGAAGCGGTCGTCGATGAAATGCCTGATCCGATCAAGCAGGAATTTGGGATTGTCTTAGGCGAGAACAAAATGGGCGTCCCGTTAGATGAAAGCTTAAACCGTTTATACAAGCGCATGCCCTCCGCGCCTGTTCAGCAAATGGTAACGGCGATTCTTTTAGCCCGTGAAACCGGGGGAAACTTAGCGTTAATCTTCGCGCGTATTATCAGCTCCGTGCGCGAGCGCAAAAAAATTGAACAAAATCTGGCGACTTTGACCATTCAAGGAAAAATTCAGGCCGTGGTTATGACCGGCCTTCCGATTCTTTTCTATTTTGGCGTATCGACGGGGAATCAGCATTTCTTTGATGTAATGAAAAATACACCCGACGGGCAAAGATTGCTTGTGATTTGTATTGTGCTTTGGGTCTTGGGGGCCTTAAGCATTTGGAGAATTTCGTCATTTAAAGAAATTTAACCTGCCGTACCTGAGGAAGATGTATGTTACTGTTATGTTTGATGTTTATTTTTGCTTCGGTATTTATTTTTGTATTGGCTTTTGTTCCTTTTAAATGGGATAGCCGTCCGAAATTAAATATCGAGCCGACGCCTTTTGATTTGGCGGCGCCTGCTAAGGCCCCAAAGAAGAAGGGGGTGCTGGGCTTCATATTTATGATTATCAGCAAGCTGGCCGTTTTTAATCTCCCGCTTGTTATAAGCCCCTTAGGTCAGCGCATTTCAAAAGATTTGGCCATGGCCCGCCTTCCGATAAAGGCTGATGAGTTTTTCTTGATTAAGGAAATCTTTATCGCCGTCTTATTATGGATGACCTTTGTATATATGGGACCGAAATCAGAGTTATTTTTATTTGGTTTGCTGATGAGCGTTGGGTTGGGGTATTACCTGCCGGAATTTTGGCTGAAGATGAAAATTAGGAAGGTGCGCGATTTAATTGTGCGGGAATTGCCGGATACCGTTGATCTTTTAGGGCTTTGCGTCAATGCTGGTCTTGATTTTATGATGGCCTTAAAATATGTCATTGAAAAGTCTGCTCCATCAGTGTTGATTGAAGAGTTTCAAAATATGATACAGGAGATCAATGTGGGCAAGCCTCGCAGGGATGCCCTGCGCGACATGGCTCGCAAATATGAATTGCCTGACCTGTCGACCTTTTCACGGACGCTTATTCAGGCCGACCGCATGGGGACCTCGGTTAGCGATGCCCTTAATATTCTCTCTGAAGACATGCGCTTGGCGCGTTTCCGCAGGGGAGAAACCATGGCGATGAAAGCCCCGCTTAAGATGCTTATTCCGCTGCTTTTATTTATTTTTCCAGTAGTGGCCATCTTAGTTGCTGGTCCGGTCTTCTTGGATTTCTTCCAAAATAATCCATTACAAAACTTGGCTAAGTAGTAATCTTTCCAGACTGGACAATAATTGTCCAGTCTGGACATTAATTTTGTCAGACTGGAGATTGTTTTGATAAAAAATCACAATTAATGTCCAGTCTGGACATTAATTTTATAAATTTTACTATTTTGTCAAACAAAAAATGCCGACGGGAAATATATGTGTTTGTATTTAGTTGTTAATAAATTATAAAATGTCAATACAATTTATACTTTTTATAGAATAAAAAAACGAGATAAATTTGATAATTATTAAATACTTTTAATTAGAGACGTAAGTCATTGAAAATGAACAAGATAAATGTGTAAAAAGATTTGCTAAAAACTGGCATCGTCGCTATAATATGATATACTTCAATTATCATGATGCACGACGAGAAAAATTTACATAATTCTCCTGATTCATCTCCATCCGTTGAGGGTGCTCCAGTTACGGAAAACATCGTTTTAAATCCTTCTGCTCCAATCTTCGTAAGTCGTTTCAATGCATGGGTTAGGACAATTGCCATTGTTGTTTTGACCGCATTTATTCCTGATCAAATCAGCTGGGCTTTTGGTTATAATCCAGCAGTGATTTGGGGCGAACGCGCTGGCATGGTTCGTAGTAATGAAAACGGCATGTCCATGCCTTTGCCGGCGGTTCAAGTTTCCAAAAGCGTTGAGTATTTATTACAGCAGATTAAAGATAAAGATAAACTTAACTTAAAAATCAACTTAGACAGTCCGGATAAAAAAATGGGTGCTGAATCCTCAGCGTTAAACGTTGAGACCAGGGCCAAATTTAATAAAGCCAAGATTCAGGAAATCATTAGCTGGTTAAACGCGCCCGGCATTCATCCGCTTAATTGCGCGGCGTACAGCTTAAAAGATATCGTTGATTCCCAAAATAAAAACCGCAGTCTGGAAGAATTAGCGGTGCTTAATATTTCTGTTGACCTGATGAGTGACATCATCAAGGTTGGCGAACCAAAACTCAAAAGCACCTTGTTTGCGATCCATAAGGTGGGGGACGCGCTGGGATTAAACTACACCAGCATTAAGGCAGAGCCCAAAGATATTTTAAAACTCCAAGCGCCATTTATTGTCCACCTTAAGGGCGAACATTTTATCACTGTTAAAAAAGTTTCGGGTGAAAAGGTTACGGTGGCTGATTTAGGCCAGCTGTCAGTTTTAGATAAAAAAGACCTAGAACAAAAAATGGATGGCTATGCCTTTGTTAGCAAGCTGTTATTAAAGGCGGCCAAGTCAAATCTGTATGAATCTGTTCCTCAAGCTTTAGAAGCATTTGTCTGGGGCGATAAGTGGCGCGACCAAAGCAAGGATTTACCCGGCTTTGTTTCTGATACACAATTGTTTACCCAGATTGGGCTGACGGTTGCCATGTCGGTCTTAAGCCCGTACGGGATGGCCTTTGGGATTGCCGCGTCATCGCTAGTTTCCACCATTACAAGTATCTGCGTGATGCAAGGTGTTTGCGATGGCCATTCCGCGTTTTTGCTCTCCGCAGCTTTGTCGATGGGGATTAACTATGGGGCCGGATATATAGATCCTGCCGCCGCCGCATCTGGAGGCGCATTGGGCGCAATGGTCAAAGAAGCCGGGGACACGGGCATCGGCGGATTTATCAAAGACGTTTATAACGGCATCAATAATATTTTTAATAAGATCGGCGATTTCTTTAAGGAGCTTTTTAATTTAGGGTCAAGCGCCGTAACAGCCGCGCCAGGCGCGAGCGCATCCGCAGTTGCCGCAAATGCCACTAAGGAATTAACCATGGCAGGTTTTGCCGCGAGTTTTGGCAAGGGATTAATGTTGGGATTGATCAAGGCGGAGGCGCAATATCAGATCGTTAAGCTTATTGATGACATGATTTGTTCAGACCCCGCAAAAGAATGTAGTGATTCAAATCAAATTATCAAAGAAACGCTCATGATTGTAGGTTCGACGGTAGGCGGCAGTTTGGCCGTGGGGGCATTTAGTTTGGCGGCGGATCATTTGATGGATCGGGCGTTTTTTACGCCGAGTTTGGGGTTGGCCGGCTCAGATAGCGCGGCAGAAAAAGGAAGCCAAGCCGTTGCCGCCGCTCTTAATGATCAGGCTGATAGTTATGTGAATTCTTTGCCTCCAGAAGCACAAGGCGCTAATCCTGCCGTGATTAAGCAGGAGTATATTTCTGGGAAATTAGACGCTTTAGGTGCTGAAGCTAAAGCCGCAATCATGGGTACGCTTAAAGACGGCGCTATTGAACCGCAAGCGTTTGCAGGCGTCGTGCAATCCCAAGGCATTTCTTTTAAAGGCACGTCATGGTCGGGCGCGTATGACTCAGCCTATACGCGGCAATTGATATATATTGCGGATGATATTAAACCGGTGTCATTTGTTGACGGTATGTCCAAGGTGATGTGGGACGCTGTTCCAACTATAGCGGGACAATTTAGCGGCATGGCGGTGCGTTTAATTGCCGCGCAGGCAGGCATCAAAGCCAGTGATGGTTTTTCCCAAGGCTTAGGTCAATTTGTTAGCGCGGGAACCTCAGGTATTACGAGCGGGTTTGTTTATGGTAGATCAGGGGATGATGTTTGGCAGTCAGCCTACAGTGCGTTAAAGACGGGAGCTGCCAGGGCGATTCTTTCAATGGCTTTTGCTTCTTTAGAAAAATCTTTTATTGGCAAGGATGACGGCACCTACGATTACCGTACCAATAAAGCACAATTCCGCGCGCTTGTATTTGTCGCTTCCTCTGTTGCTGCGGGCGGCCTTATGTCAATCCTTGATCAGGGGAATAATCATATTGGGAACATTTTTAATACACAAGGAACGGCGGATAAATTTATTAATGAGGCCAGGCCTGATAACGGCGCCAGCGCCAGAAGCAATATGGGTGCGTTTATCGAAAGCGGTAAGGACGCGCTTTTTGGGACAAATTATTTGGGGCAATTTTTATCAACCGGCACCTGGGGATCAGTGGCTAATTTTGTTGCTTACAGCGATACCATTGACAGGTTAACAGGATTTACGCCGCAATGGGCTGTTCAAACAGAAAAACTTTACAATTCCATAAAAGCTAACAATGTTGTTGGCTCAGGCGTTAATGCGCTTGGAACCTCTCGCGCGGCTGGAGGATTGATTACGCCAAATTATATATCGGGCATTCCCGTGGCTTCTTCTACGCCTTCCGTGGACGATCAATTCCATTTGGCTTTATGGCAGCAAAATATGATTACTCCCGGGCTTATGAATATCGATCATATTAGTAATGCGCTTGAACAGCCTGCCATTACAAATTTTATCGCGGCTGTAGTGGAAGTTCCCATCTCTGCATATATCACAAAGGAACAAGCGCGAAAATTAGAAGGGTATGGTTTTACATGGAGACCGCAATTACACGATGTAAGTAAAAATGGATATGATTCCAGCTATGCTTACGCGGAGAGCATGGTCAATGGAAAATACCTAGGCGTCGGCAGCGGTGCGATTTTCTGTCCCGGTGTTGATAAGAATATGATGACCTTTGCGTGGAATGAACAGCCCGGTAAGGAAGGCCGCTATGCTGTCTCTATTATGCACGCGGAGACCGCGGCTAAGGTTCAACAATGGGGCATCACGCCTGAAGGCCAGCAAGTGCAGAATGACCAAGGGGTTGGCGTTGCGCTAGTTGTCAAAGATGAGAACGGCTATAGCTTTGTTGATGGCAGGACACCAATTGCCGACACAATTAAAAGCGCCTTAGTTCTTGGGGCGAATGTTAATTTAGAAGGAAATTTTACGGATGTGCGTAATCAACAAAACCTGCATGATCAAGGTGTTGAATTTAACACCACATGGAAGGCGTCTGTTCCGCACGGGTTTGTCGCCACATCCTTTAACAAAGGTTTTGATTCAAAATCCCCATGGGGTTCTTCCGCTAATATTTACAGCAATGTCTCCGGTTCAAGATTCGGCAAGATTTGGGGGTATGGGAAATTAGGGGCAACTCAAATCATGGGCGTTGATGGAAAGAGAAATGAATTTTTCTTAAGCCGTGAAGGATTTAATGATCCTAATTTTGCCAGTACAGGTTTTAGGTTAGGTAAAAACGCCCAGGGCGCTAACACTATGGGCATTATCGGTGATGCGAAATATTTCGGATCAATGTTTGGCTTAAACCAGGCGGAAGAAAACGACCTGCGCACGTTTGTGCAGGCAGAAGGCGGCGATGGATGGCTTGCGGAAATGAAAAAAGATGGAGTATTACAAGGTCAGGCACAAGGGTCTGTTAAGAACATCAATGAGCGGATTATCAGCAAGGCCTACAGCCCTGCAGATATGCAATTCTTAGGCGTCTTGCCGCAGAGCGCTGCTGATGCGGGCATCAATGACATTACCTTTAGTATTGGTGCCGAAAGCCGTGGGGGCGATAAGATTTTCTCCTTTGTCGGCGCCGCTCCTGCGTCAGGCAATTTCCAAGGCACAATGAAGTTCTGGAGCTTTGATGATAAAGGCGTTGCAGACAAAAACCTGGCCAACATTGTTTTAACCAGCGGTCAGAATTTAGGCTTAAGCAATGTGTTAAGCAGCAGTTTCAAGACTTTTGATAATGGACAGCATGTGAATTTTGTCAAGGTTCAAGGCCTTCCCTCCATTGCCGTTGATAATAATGGCAGGGTTAAAGCTGGCGCTGTTATTAACGGCGGGCGTGCTTATACGATGACCAATGGGGCGTGGAAGATGCCCCGTCAAGAAGGTGCGGGCGATGATAAAGAAGGATTGGCCGCTCAGCATAAGAATTTTATTTGGGATCCTGCTGTTGGCCGGTACAGCACGGTGGCAACACGGGCCTTGGTCAGCGGATTTAAAGAAGCAGAAGCGAATATTAACGCAGGTTTTATTGAAGAAGACAAAAATGGTAATGTCCATGTCCTTTACGATGCCCATGGCAGTATGATCAATCCCGGCAACGGGCGGCCGGAAATATTTACCGCCGATAAAGGCGGCCAATTTAATTTCGGCCGCGGCAAGGACAATAAGAGCTATGACGAGCGCCTCGTGGTCACCGACAACGGTGTCATTGAGAATTATGGTATTTTTCGTTATCTGGATACGCCGGGTAAAACCTATTTAAGTGCCCGCAATTTAGCTAAAAATGATGCCCTCGTTTTAGGCCGCAATCAATTTATTTTTATCACGCCTGACGGGAAAACCCACAACCATTTCTTTTTGACTGGCGCGAATAAACAAGCGCAATTGATTTTTGAAAAAGGATTTGGGAACCAGTCCAGGTCAGGGGCGGAAGTTGAAGATGGTGAATATAAGGGTAAGTACGTTTTTACGGTTAATACGTCGGTGACCAAGGATTTAGTGTTTGGGATAAGCGGCGCGCAAGGCGCGCAGTTTAGCCCTAATGATATGAAATATGTCAGCGGCTGGGCGCAGGCGACGTCCGGGAATGTGACAAGGGATGGGCGTGTTATCGAACAATTAGTTCCAGTTGAATCAAAATTATTCCAATATACATTCAAGGGCGTTAAAGATGCAGTAATCCCTGTTCAAGTCAAATTCAAAGGCGAGCCAGCAGGCAACGAACCAGCCACGCCCTTCCAACAAAGACAGGGCGACCCTAAAAATTTATTCCGCGTTGTTGGGAATTTAACCGATGGCCAGATATTAGCGAAGATTGGCCTTTCTGCGGCTGATCCAAAAGGAACCTTTGCTGGAAACGGTGAGATGGTCACGGATGACGGCGTGCCCTATGCCCGTCCTTACGGCAGCGGATTAACGGAAGGCCGCATCACCTTTAACGATCATTTTATCGCCGGCCAATTATCGCAGGACACCAGCGACGTGCGGGTCTTGATGGATAAAAATTTTACGATTACCAGTACCCCAACGTATAATGTCACCTTGACTCCCCATGAGGGATACCGCGATGGCATTTATGGGATTGATATTGTTAATGGCAAGATGCGCGTTGATAACGGGACCTATGCCACCGTTACAACAAGCGCGCAGAGCAATGCCCCGGATGTTTTTGATGCGATCTCATTTGGTATTCCTGCCTGGACAAAAACCGATACGGTCAGGTACGCTGATGGTCAACCGACCTATGTTGTTGATCATTCTACCGTCGGAATTGTTGCTAATCCGTTGACAAATGAAAATATTATCATCAACAGCAAATTAACCGCCATGCCTGATCCAGCAGGATTAAGCAGTTTAAAATACATGTTGTTGACAGACAGAGGCGTTATGCGACCTGCTGGATTGGATGTTCTTGCGACGGGTGATATTGACCAATATACGCCAGAAGCCGGGCATCGCAATGTTAAGATTAATGAAGTGAAGTTTGACGCAACAGGATTAGTTGATCAGGCAGCCTTAGGCGGCAGCGGGCAATGGTATTCCCGCGAAACAACGGCGAATGTGCGGCCAGGGACCAGAGGCGGGGTTGAGCCAATCAGCCTTAACAGCGGTGTTGTTTTAGAGGGGGCGATCGGAACAGGGTCTCTTTTTAGCACCATTGATGAAGCAGGCTTCGATTCTTTAAAAGAACATTTGAATATGAATGATTCACCTGATCTAGGGATGAACAATCTGGATCAAGGCAAAGCTTATGGTAAGTTAAGGACAGCCATTAGTGAGGGCAAATCAGCGTTATATTTTAATCTCCAAGACGGCATGCCGACCTTTAATTTCAATGCCATCAATGCCAGCATTTTCAATGGGATCACCAAGGATGCACCGCTGACAAGCAATATAGAAAGCAAGGTTTCCCGTCATGATTTGGATATTCTGGATTTTAATGGCGGCCTTGTAGAAACAGGCGCGTATCACCTCTCCATGCAGGGAAGTCTGGCCCCTAAAGACCCTAACAGCCTGGTCTTATCCGGGACAGTCAAGATGGATAACGGCAGCCGTAACTTCTTTGGGACGGAGAATTTAGTCCAAAATATTTACGGCCAGAAAGAATGGGGCAGTGTCCGCATCCACCAAAGCCAATTGGGCGTCGAGGTCCTTAACCAATTAAAGAAGGACGGACGGGTAAAAATTAATCCGCAAGGCTTTATTGAAGGATATATTCCAGAAGAATATGCTATCACCTCCCATACAAACCAAAATTATGACAATGGTTTTGGCGGCAACATTGACACCTATGGCCGCTTTAGCCCGGTTTCCGATTCTTCTTATGAGATCACGGGCGGGCGTTTATTGACAGGGGCAGGCCAGTTGATGACAAGCATTGATTCAGCAACGGCCGATGACAATCATTCAAGAAAAATGGGATGGCGTTTTGAAACAAGCGATGCACAGTGGAAGGCCTCTCCGCTCTACAATGAAGATAACCGCGGCCGCGCGTGGGGTTTTGTTTTTAGCGGCGGGGAAATGAATGTGCCTATGCTGCCAGGCGTTGTCGCCAAGGCAACGGGCCGCTTAGAAGAACCACCTTCAGAAGAGAAAAAGCTTAGCGACGCACAAAAAGCACAGGTTAAGGCTAAGATTGTATCGATGGTGGGAGAAGAGGAAGCTAAAAAATATAGTAAATTTAAAAGTGCCTATGATGACGATTATGGTTTGAAACAGGTGGTAATGACCCGCGCGGATGGCCGAGGCATCACGGTTGAGATACCGACAGATAATGCTTCGCAAACAAAACCTGTCATTGCAACAACAGCCGAACTGCAATCCATGACCTTGAATGAGGCCCAGATTAAGCCGACATCGTTTTTATTGGTTAATAATTATGATGGTAATTTTGTCAGCACCGCCGATCCATCCGCGCAGAATTTGTCTGTTGCGGATAAAGCGACCTTCACGTGGGATATTAATAAAGCCAATCCAGATAAACCAGGTGAGGTAGTTAAGAGCCTTACCTTTACTATTAAAAAAGACAACGATAATAATCTTGTGGTTAATCCCGAGCACATTACCTATG